>JBFKFH010000252.1:0-4258 GCA_041618685.1 Rheinheimera sp. | reverse complement strand
CAACAGCTGATGTCCAGCCTAACACTGGGCCTGCCTGTTCTTTCGGGAAAACCACTGCAATTGTGCGGAAAGTGGAACCATTACCAATGCCGCTGGCAGCAAACAGCCCTAAGAATATCAGGAAAAACGGTACAAAATATTGCTCAGGCGTTGCACTCTGATAGGCCAGCTGCATGTAATAACCGGCACCCAGAGCGCACAATACCATGACAACGGAGCATAACTGCGTGACAAAAGCGCCACCGAGCTTATCAGCAATCCAGCCGCCGACGGGGCGGATTAACGCACCGATAAAAGGCGCTATCCAGGCATAGGTCAGGGCACTTGGGCCATTCGGATTAGGTGTGCTATGGGTCATTACGCCGTCAACCAAAACATGGCTGTAGCCGAAGATCACTTTTATTGATAATGGAAAGGCAGCAGCAAATCCGATAAATGAGCCGAAGGTCATCACATACAAAACACTCATCACCCAGGTGTGCTTGTTATTGAAAATCTGATACTGGCGATCCAGGCTGGTACGAATGGCTCCAGGCAGCAATTTCAGCAGAAATACAGTGGCAAATAATACTGCCAGCAGCACAATTTCTTTTGGAATACCAAAACCAGAGCCATTAGCTGACTCGGGTAAAATAAGCCATAAACCGACAACTGAGGTAACAAAACCTATACCAAGCATGGCCAGGATGATACTGAATGATTTTATTGCAGAAGGTAATTTAGGTGTAACTTCTTCGGTATGAATATTGTTAGTGCCAAACCAAAGCAATATTGCCAGCGGTATCAGTGAGATCAACCATGAAAAACCCGCATTTTGGATCCAGGTATCCGTACCGGCTGGAATAGTGCCAGTAACGGTACCGCTGGCCTTCGCCAGAACCATAGGGTCACCGCCACCGAGCAGGGTAAATACACCATACGACATAAAAATCGGCACCAGTATTTGTACTGTGGTGACACCGAAATTACCCAGGCCGGCATTTAACCCCAGCGCCAGGCCTTGTTGCTTTTTAGGAAAAAAGAAACTGATGTTAGACATGGATGACGCAAAGTTACCCCCGCCTATGCCAGATAACAGAGCCATTAACTGAAACACCCAAAGTGGCGTTTCGATGCTTTGCAGCGCTAAGCCCGTGCCAACAGCAGGTATCATTAGTAAGCTGGTGGTCAGGAATAATGTATAACGGCCACCACATAACCGAACAAAAAAGCTTGATGGAATACGCAGTGTGGCGCCGGTTAAACCAGCAATTGCGGTTAGTGTAAATAACTCTGCTGTACTAAACGGGTAGCCAACATTCAGCATTTGTACAGTGACAATGCTCCAAAGCATCCAGACACCGAAGCCGCACAGCAAGCTTGGAATGGATATCCATAGATTGCGATTGGCGATTTTTTTACCCTGTTGCAACCAGAAGGTATCGTCTTCTGGTCGCCACTGTTTGAGATCTGACATAGCGTACTCCTGATAGAGACCATAGTTGGTACTGTGGAAACTATGCAGGGCAATCCCTTCGCTAACAATGTATCTTCGGTGTTAGCTAGTTCGCGTCCTGTGGATAGTTGGGGTTACCCCCAAAGGAGTATTTATCTGAATACAATAAAAAATAATCATTTAATATCATGTTGTTATAGTTATGTTGTGACAAAGTAGTGTTTGAACGTTGCGGTCTATTGTGGCGAAGTAATTTGGCAATTAACTGATTTATATCAAAAACGACACTGCCTTGTTATATGCTAATAGCAGTACTTCTTCGGAATAATAGTTTGGGAGCCCGATATGTCAGAGCAAAAATCCAGTGTCATGCTGATAGATGATCATCCATTGCTGCGTAAAGGATTGAAACAGTTACTGGCGCTGGAAGATGATTTGGAAGTAATAGCTGAAGCGAGTAGTGGTGCTGAGGCCATACCTCTGGCAACAGAGTTGGATCCGGATCTGATTATACTGGATTTGAATATGCAGGGTATGGACGGTATCGCAACGCTAAAAAAGCTCCGTGATGAGGGGGTGACGTCGCGTATTGTAATGCTCACGGTTTCGGATGCCGATGAAGATGTGGTTAATGCGATTAGTAATGGTGCAGATGGTTACCTGTTAAAAGACAGTGATCCTGAAATACTACTGGAACACATTAAGCGCGCCTTGTCTGGCAAAATGGTACTTAGCGAAGCGGTGACACAGGTACTGGCAACAGCGTTGCGTCGCCCGACAGTAAAAACCCCTGCTGAATTAAATAGCCTGACCAATCGTGAGCATGAAATTTTAAGTTTTATTGCCAAAGGATTGAGTAACAAGTTGATCGCGCGCGAGCTGAATATTTCTGACGGTACCGTCAAAGTACATGTGAAACATTTATTGAAAAAGCTAGGTTTACGCTCACGGGTTGAAGCTGCTGTTTGGATGGTGAACCAGCAAGGGGGTAAGGTTTGATGGCTGCAGGAATGCTGGCAGTTGAGCAAGCGATCGCTCAGATGCTTGACGAGGTGCAGCCGTTGTCACAATCCGTAGACATACCGCTAAATGATGCTTTGGACTGTGTGCTGGCTCAAGCTGTCATCTCGCATATTAACGTGCCCGGATATGATAATGCCGCTATGGATGGTTATGCGCTGCGTGCCGCAGAGGTTAAACCACAACAGGCGCTAACCGTTGTCGGCGCCGCGCTGGCCGGCCATGCCTATAGCGATACGGTGCCCGTTGGCAGTTGCGTACGTATTACCACAGGGGCTGTTTTACCCTCTGACTTAGATACCGTCGTAATGCAGGAGCAAGTCACAATAACGCAGCAAGCCGGGCCGAAGCAGATATTGTGTAAGCTGCAACCTGATACCGGTGAGCACGTGCGGCGCGCCGGGGAAGACATTGCGCTGGGAGCGCAGGTTTTTGCCGCCGGACACAAACTGCGTCCGGTAGATATTGGCTTGCTGGCATCTTTAGGCATTGCGACAGTTACGGTGTGGCGAAAGCTGAAAGTGGCCGTGTTTTCCAGTGGTGACGAGTTAGTGCCGCCTGGCAAGCCGTTAGCGGCAGGTCATATTTATGACAGCAATCGCTATGTCATCTCAGCTATGTTACAGCGCTTAGGCGTTGAGGTGATTGATTTAGGGTTATTACCGGATGATCCTGATGTTATTGAACAGGCTTTTCTACAGGCCATGCAACAGGCTGATGTATTAGTCACCAGTGCCGGAGTATCGGTGGGAGATGCCGATTACACCAGGCAAATTCTACAAAAGCTTGGCCAGATAAACTTTTGGCAGGTGGCAATAAAGCCAGGTAAACCATTTGCCTTTGGTAAGCTTGAAAACTGCTGGTTTTTTGGTTTGCCGGGAAACCCGGTCGCCGCGGTGGTAACACTGGAGCAACTTGTACAACCGGTATTGCGCCAGTTAAGTGGTGAAACGCTAACTGATCTAGCTATAAAGTTCATTGCAGAGTGTACTGTGCCGTTGAAAAAACAAGCCGGACGTGCAGATTATCAACGAGGTTGGTACTGGCAGGATGAATATGATTTGAAGGTAAAAACCCTGGGTGCTCAAAGCTCGGGTATGCTCAGCTCTGTTGCCAATGCTAATTGTTATATCGTGCTTGAGCGTGATGCTGTAAGCGTTGCAGCTGGTGAGAAAGTAACAATATTGCCATTTTCAAATTTGGTTTGTTAGTTCGAACTACCACCTTTGCGCTGGTGTAAACCGGCGCAGTTTTGATCTGCATCAACATCGTTAACCCCCTCGATCAGCACACTGCTAAACGTTAAGTTTAACTGGAGCAGTGTATGTTATTAGTCGATGCCTTATTGCACGAGCTGGACGTATTTGGTGTTAAACAGCTATTTGGTATCCCCGGCGATTTTGTATTGCCGCTATTTGAACAGCTGCAGCAACGTAATACGTTGCCACTATATTATTTAAGCCATGAGCCCGCAGTGGTATTTGCCGCAGATGCGGCTGCCCGGATAAGTAACAATCCGTCAGTGGTGATCTTAACTTACGGCGCTGGTGCGCTAAATGCTGTCAATGCGGTGGCTCAGGCCTATGTAGAGCATGTACCTTTGGTGGTTATTGCCGGTTTTCCCAGCCAAACCGAAATCGATCGCGGCTTACAAATACACCATCAAGCCAAAACGGTTGACTCACAACGAGACATTTACCGTGAAATCACTGCAGCCCAGTTCCGGTTGGATAATGCCCAAAGTGCAGGCGCAGATATCCATGCAGCCTTATTAACGGCCAAGCAGCAAAGCCGGCCGGTACT
>JBFKFH010000251.1:0-4282 GCA_041618685.1 Rheinheimera sp. | reverse complement strand
AGTCCGAATCGTCCGGCTTCCCCATGGGCCTCGCGATAACCGTCAAAGCCGGAACGAACGGTTGTGCATTTAATCCCAGAACATCTCAGCGGCGGTAATTCCCGTTGAGCGACCAACGCCGACCTAGGGTTTGCCAAGGCAAAAAGGAAACCCTCCACGCCTCCCCATCAAATCTCCTCCTGCGTACCGATGAAGCTCACCCAGCACGCGCGAGGCGGATACGGTGCGTTAACGACGCCACTTCATCATCGCTGAAGCTTACACCTGCCACCTGGGACAGTAATGGCAGAATCGTTGTGCCACTGTGGCCGCCGATTACCGGAACTGTTACTTGGGTTGGGTTTTTACCTTTTAACTCTCCAACAAAAGTTTCAGCGCGGATCACATCTAATGTAGTAACCCCAAACAGACGACGCGGATCGTAGGTTCCGGCTTTCTTAAACACTTCCGCCGCGATAGCTACTGTGGTATTGACCGGGTTAGTGATGACACCAACCAATGCTTTAGGGCACTGCTGCACAATCGCCTCAGCCAATGTTTTTACCACACCAGCGTTAATATTGAATAAATCTGAACGATCCATACCTGGTTTACGTGGCATGCCGGCAGGGATCATAACAATGTCTGCACCGGCTAATGCTGTGTTCAGGTCTTCTTTACCGTAGCCAGTTACTTTTACAGCGGTAGGGATATGGCTTAAATCAACTGCAACACCGGGAGTGACGGGCGCCAGATCATATAACGCTAAATCCGTACCTGCAGGTAAATCTAATTTCAGCAATAACGATAATGCCTGACCAATACCACCGGCGGCACCTAATACGGCAACTTTCATGATTAATTCCTTCGATAACGGTTGAATGAAAAGCGCGCCAACAATACTGAAGCCGCGCTGAAATTACAAATAGCTTAAGCCTAAAGTCTAAGTATTTTAGCGAATTTTAGTGTACTTTACTTCACAAAGTGTACCAGACTGCGAACTTTGCTAAGATAGCGGCAATAAACAAGAGGTAACAGTGTTGTATGACTAAACAAGCCAAACAGGAAGCGCTGATCCAAGCATTTAAAGCCCTGTTAAAAACGGAAAGCTTCGGCTCCCAGGGAGAAATTGTTGACGCCCTGAAAACGGATGGTTTTGACAATATTAGTCAGTCGAAAGTATCACGCATGCTAAGCAAGTATGGCGCCGTGCGAACCCGCAATGCCAGGCAGGAAATGGTTTATACACTGCCACCTGAACTAGGTGTGCCTACCACTAAAAGCCCTTTGCGGCAGCTAGTGCTTGATATCGAACATAATGATGTGATGATTATAATCCGCACCAGCCCAGGTGCAGCACAACTCATTGCCAGGCTATTGGACTCAGTGGGCAAAGCCGAAGGTGTGCTTGGCACCATTGCGGGTGACGACACTATCTTCATCGCGCCGCAGAGCATCAAAGATATTGATTTCACATTGAAAAAAGTCACTGAGCTATTTGAAAAAGTCTAGTATTTACCCTGTTGCTAGTTATTGGCTGATAGCTCGAGAAAACTGATGGACGGAGCGAAAAACGCAGCCGTTAATTCAATATGGTAGTAGTTCAACAGCAGGTCTGCCCCTGCGCTGCCGTCAACGAGGCCAAGCCGTCTTTGTAATTGATTCACTAATGCTTCCGCTGAAGCGGCATAACTCAGTTGAATCAACCCCTGTCGTTTTAATTGATAGAACGGCATATTTTGCATTAACACTGTCTCTGCCGGCTGAGCCATCACCGCATAATGACTGTCTGGTAATAGTATCTCTGCTGGCAGCGGCTTAGTAGACACTTTCTCATACCCCATGATTTCTTCTTGGTCTGCCTGACTTAATAGCTGCCAAGCAGCCAAGTTAAAACACAACTGCTGCAGGCAGACATAACTGCCAGCAGAAAAGGCGGGTTGCAGTTCGGCATGCACCAGCGCCGCCTGACGTTTATGCCTGGCGTTAGCATTGTATGGCGAGTCAATAAATCCGGTTAGGCTGCGCCCGTCAAGGAAACGAAAACCTTGAAGCTGGTCTTGCACTTCGATATGTCCTGTCAGCAACTGCAGCACTTGCTGACAGGCAATCACATTTGCATCCAGCCGGTCAGAGCGGATCTGGATAAGTAAGTCTATTGGTGCTTGTGCCAGGCTAATAGTATCCGGGGCGACTTCAGGAAATGCCTGCAAGCCCAATGGCCTTTTGCCCGGATACAGTAAATCCCAAAAATTACAACCAACAGCCACTACACCTGTCAACATCGCTTCAGAGAAATGTCCGGCCAGGTAATCGAATAATTGTGGCAACCGCGCCAGCTTTTGCCGTAAAGCTTGCTCCTGCCCTTCAAGCACGTTCAGCAACAAATAACTGCCGTGCAGATTTGCTTCGGCACAAATTCCCAGTTGCTCTCTGGCCATATAAATTCCTTTTTACCCGCTAGGTCAGGCATGTCATTAAATATTGCCGCTAATACTCCTGTGAATTTGTGAGACATATCTCACAAACCCGTAAGTTTAAACGCTATTTCGCTGCCCCCCGGGCAATACGAAATATCATCAAGCAGTTGATATAAAACAATATTTACAACAAACACCTTGGTTTACAATAATATTACAGAAAGTTTTTTCCGAAAAAGCCCTGCTGTAACTGCGTCTTAGAGTTCATAATTAACTCGTCAACGGATAGACCACCTGACAGGAAGTCAGGGTGTTACTGCAGGACGCAGTGCTTCGCTAGGATAGCACAAGGACGATTAACAGCACATGCTCAGGCAGAGCAACCTTTTTCAGACTCTTCACAGGCGCTGAAAATTGCACGGATGATATTGGAACCTCTCAGGATGAGAGTGCATTGTCAGGATGATAATGCCTAAGGATAGCAGGACAGGCTGGATGCTTTTGGAACACTCCGGGACGGAGCCAGGGATGACATGCTAAGGACAGTATCGACAGGATGCCGAAACAGGACCTCAGGTGGCCGCATAAATTGCGGCTCACCTTCTTTTAATTAATCTGCCATAAATTTTTAGCCTATCTTAACGACAGCCCGTCTTAATACAGTATCAGCGCACCATTACGGCGTATCCAGGCGTTTTTGATAGTGACTAAAGTCTGGCACTTCACGCTGATATTCTTGTTGATACAACCGTGAGTGCACAATGAAATCTGCAGTAGCCTGATTACAGGCAACCGGTATATTCCATACAACGGCCAGACGGATCAGCGCTTTTACATCAGGGTCGTGCGGTTGAGAAGAAAGCGGGTCCCAAAAGAAAATCAGCCAGTCAATTTTTTGCTCCGCTATCATCGCCCCTATTTGCTGATCGCCACCCAACGGCCCACTGGCCACACAGTGCACTGGCTGCTGCAACACATCCGCCACTAACTTTCCGGTAGTGCCGGTAGCAATCAGTTGTTTATCGGCGAAAAAAGCTTTATGAGTTGCAACCCAGCTCAGCAGAGCCTGTTTTTTTCCGTCGTGAGCCACTAACGCGATTGTTTTCATAGCTCTAACCTCACCTTTTGAAAAAAATATTGTAATTTAGTCTGAAAAAAAAGCCCTGCATAGCAGGGCAAAACAACCAAGGTCCACGTATAACATCATTATTGGTCCAGTGCTTCAACTACTAATGCTTCGCTGCAGCCACTGCTAACCACGTCATTCTTTTCATTACTGATTCGACTCTACAATTCGCTTCATCGCCGTCATATAGCCGCGAAGTTGCTTCCCTACCACTTCAACCGGATGCTGACGAATTGCCTCATTTACTTGAATCAGACGTAAATTATCAACGCCATGACTCCCGGTTAAACCCTTGCCAATAAAGTCGCTGCTTAAATTAGCTATCATGTCTTCTAACAGCGGTACTGCCGCATGGGCAAACAAGTAGTTGCCATATTCTGCCGTATCAGAAATAACCACATTCATTTCATATAGCCGTTTACGAGCAATGGTATTGGCAATCAGCGGTGTTTCATGTAGCGATTCATAATAAGCTGACTCGGCCACTATGCCGGCATCTACCATAGTTTCAAATGCCAGCTCCACTCCCGCTTTTACCATGGCTACTAACAGCAGGCCGCGATCGAAATATTCTTGTTCAGCTATTATTTCGGCTGAAACCGGCGCTTGTTCAAAACCACAATTGCGGGTTTGCTCCCGCCACGTCAGCAGGTTTTTGTCATCATTGGCCCAGTCCTGCATCATTGTGCGGGAGAATTCGCCACTGATAATGTCATCCATGTGCTTTTCAAACAGCGGCCGTAAGGTATTTTTTAGT
>JBFKFH010000250.1:0-4316 GCA_041618685.1 Rheinheimera sp. | reverse complement strand
TGATTTTGTGGTTATGGGCTGGCGCAAAGGCATGACGCCGCAGACGTTTGCCGATGAAAATGGCGCCCATGCGGGTGCCACCCCGGAAGAAACGAATGGCTTTAGTTTGCTACCGGGCGATGTACATTTGTCATCTGGTGATAAAAAATATTCCCGGCCGCAAGATTTATATCAGGCGGCACTGCAGTATCTGGGGCGCTCACCGCGTCAGCACACGCCTAGGCGCGCAGCACGCTCAACGGAAAAAACCGATAGCTTACGGGTGATGACATATAACGTGCATAGCTGTATTGGCCTTGATGGAAAAGTGGATGCAGCCCGCATTGCACGGGTCATTGCGCAAGCTAATCCGGACGTTGTCGCATTGCAGGAACTGGATGTCGGCCGTGACCGTAGTTTGGGCCAGGACCAAGCCCGGCTGATAGCGCATTATCTGGAAATGGAGTTTCACTTTCATCCGGCGATGCATATAGAAGAAGAGCGTTACGGTGATGCAATTCTGACGCATCTGCCGTTACGACTAATTAAAGCTGGTCCGTTGCCTGGCTTGGCCGATAAGCCTAAGCTTGAACCGCGCGGCGCAATTTGGGCGGCCGTGCAGTTTAATGGCCAGGAAGTACATATCATTAATACCCATCTGGGCTTGCAAAGCCGGGAGAGGCTGGCGCAGATTGACTGCCTGCTGGGGCAGGATTGGTTAGGCCATCCTGATTGCCGGGGGCCGGTTGTATTGTGCGGTGATTTGAATGCACAACCGACGTCGGCAGTATGCCGGCGTATTGCTGCACAGATGCAGGATGCGCAAATCGCGCTGGCTCAACACCGGCCCCGGGGCACCTTTCCCAGCCGATTTGCTGCGGCGCGTATCGACCATATTTTTGTCGATCATTCAGTTGACGTTACCGCGATTGAAATTGCTGACTCGCATTTAGCAAAAGTTGCCTCTGATCACTTACCCTTGCTGGTGCAGTTGCGTATTCCTCATCCGGCCGAAGATCAGAACACCGAGGCGTAGGCCGGCAGAGCCTGACTGCCACCGGTATGTAGAAACAGCTGGCAGCTGCCGCGGGCAATAATACCGCGTTGGCATAAGTCGATTAAGCCAGCCATAGCTTTTGCAGTGTAGACCGGATCCAACAACAGGCCTTCTGTTTGTGCGGTTTTCGTCAGTGCCTGTAAGGTTGCGTCAGTCGTAATGCCATAACCGGCACCATAGTAATCACCATTGGCGTGTACTCTGCCGTGTGCTAACGCCGGGTCGCAGCCCAGCCGTTGCAGAACTTGTTGCAGCAGCTGGCTAACAAGCCTTTCCTGATCAGCTGCCGGACGGCTTACCGTAATACCCAGTACCGGTATCGTTACGCCAGCGAGGATTAACCCTGCCAGCAGCCCGGCCTGAGTACCGGCACTGCCGGTGGCAAGAATGATCTGGTCAGGCTGCAGTGCGCGTTGTTGTAATTGCTCTGCCAATTCGAGTGCGCAACGGACATAACCCAGGCTGCCTAGCACATTGGAGCCGCCAATTGGGATCAGGTAAGGTGTCTTGCCCTGTCGCTGCAGTGCTGAAAGTAAATTGTCGGCGTAGTGCTGACAATCATCCGTCACAGCCAACTGATGTATATTTGCACCCAGCATGGTATTGAGCAGCATATTGCCATTATTGACGTAATCTACCCTAGGCGTACCGGCAACATCCTGCAATATCAATTCACAGCCAAAACCAAATCGTGCTGCAGCGGCCGCAGTTTGTCTGGCATGGTTGGATTGTACGCCGCCGATGGTAACTAATGTATCGGCCTGTTGCAGGCGGGCGTCAGCCAATAAATATTCCAGTTTGCGGGTTTTATTGCCGCCGCCGGCTAAACCGGTACAGTCATCACGTTTTATCAGCAGGTTAATACCAAGTTCTGCCGACAGCCGCTCGGCATGTTCCAGCGGTGTCGGTAGGTGGCCTATTGCGAGCCGTGGTATTTGTGCAAAAGATGACATGCTTTCACCCGGCGTGTTTACTTGTGTTGTAACCAGATTGCCACTTTTTTGGCAAAGTAGGTCAAAATGCCGTCGGCGCCGGCACGTTTAAATGCCAATAGTGATTCCATCACGACCGGCTGCTCGGCCAGCCAGCCGTTCTGAATTGCCGCCATATGCATGGCATACTCGCCACTGACCTGATAGGCGAAAGTGGGCACACCAAACTCATCTTTCACCCGTCGTACAATATCCAGATACGGCATGCCGGGCTTTACCATCACCATATCAGCGCCTTCTTCAAGATCCAGGGCAACTTCGTGTAACGCTTCGTTACTGTTAGCCGGGTCCATCTGATAGGTTTTTTTATTTCCACCCTTTAAGTTGGCAGCCGAGCCAACGGCATCGCGAAATGGCCCGTAGTAGCTGGACGCATACTTGGCCGAATATGCCATAATTCGGGTGTTAACAAAGCCGGCTTCTTCCAGTGCTTCACGAATAGCAGCGATACGGCCATCCATCATGTCAGAAGGCGCAACGATATCGGCCCCGGCTTCGGCATGCGACAACGCTTGCTTTACTAATGCTGCGGTGGTGATGTCATTTATCACGTAACCGTTATCATCAATAATGCCATCCTGACCATGCGTGGTGAACGGATCCAGTGCGATGTCTGTGATAATACCCAGCTCGGGCACGTGCTGCTTAAGCAAACGAACGGCACGTTGTGCCAGTGCGTCAGGGTTCCAGGCTTCTTCTGCCTGCAACGATTTTTTTTCGGTTGAGGTTACCGGAAACAGCGCGATGGCCGGAATACCCAGCTCTGCCAGTGTTCTGGCTTCTGCCAGCAATAAATCGATACTCAGCCGTTCAATGCCAGGCATGGAGGCGATGACTTCGCGTTTATTCTCGCCTTCGATAATAAACATGGGGTAAATAAGATCGTTTACTGTTAACTGATGTTCTGCCATCAGCCGGCGGCTAAAATCATGCTCACGCATGCGGCGTAAACGGCTGGCGGGAAAAAAGCGGTTAGTGTTCATTAATCTCTCCTGGTGCTGCAATCTGCTCACTGCTTACCAGCGGCGGATAACTGCATACCTGATTTCTGCCTGCGGCCTTAGCGCGGTAAAGCGCTGTATCGGCAAAGCTGATATATTCGTCATTGTCGCTGTTGTGGCCAGGTACGGCGGCATAACAACCGGCACTTAACGTCAGTTGCAGTACCTGCTCTGTCGCTGCGGTTGTCTCAGCCAGACTACTGCGGATGAGCTCGGCCAGCTGAAGCGCACCTGCCAAATCAGTATTGGGCAGAATTAACGCAAATTCTTCACCGCCATAGCGACACAACTTATCGCCGGGGCGTTTAACCTGCTGTCTGATCAATGCAGACACCCGTTTTATTGCCTGATCACCCGCCAAATGGCCTAGGGTGTCGTTGATCTGCTTAAAGTGGTCAATATCCAGCAGTACTAATGCCAATGAGCGCTGCTCCCGACGGCTACGTTTTAACTCAGCACGCATTTGGCGGTCAAAGTAGGCCCGGTTGTGCAGGCCCGACAGCGCATCAATTTGAGTCTGTAATTCAAGCTGTTGATTCTTCTCTGCCAACTCATCAAGGGTAATTTGCAGTTCAAAACTGTGTGCGCGCAGCTCGCTTTCCAGTTCGGCCGCAGCTTTTTGCCAGCGCTTCAGTTTGGCGGCTGCAATGATACCAATTGATGCTCCGCCCAACAGCAATCCGCAAAGAAAATAGGGTAACAGCTCTGCCATATTATCCGGCTCCGGTTAACAGCTGATGACCAAACTGAAACAGCCGCCGGCTGTTTGCCAGCGTTATGTCTGCCAGTTGTTGTAGTTCCAGCTGGCGTAGCTGCGCTACCGTAGCTGCAATGTGCACTAAATGGGCCGGTTCGTTGCGACGACTCGCAGGTTTAGCGGCCAGGTTACGGGGCAACAAATAAGGCGCGTCGGTTTCCAGTAGCAACCGGTCAAGCGGGATATAGTTTAACGCATCGCGCAAAGCGTGGCCGCGGCGTTCATCACACAACCAACCGGTGATACCGATGTACAGTCCGAGGTCCAGCCAGGCTTTCAGCTGCGAGCGATCACCGGTAAAGCAGTGTGCAACACCGTGGCCGATATGTTGCTCTTGCAACAGCGCAAGCTGGGTAGTAAAAGCATCCCGTTCATGTAAATAGACCGGCTTAGCGCTGCGCTTTGCCAGTTGCAACTGCTCGGCAAAAATCTGTTGCTGTATCGGTCGTGGCGAAAAATCGCGATTAAAATCAAGGCCGCATTCGCCCACTGCCACCACTTCGGGCTGAGCCAGTAAATGCTCAAGCTCA
>JBFKFH010000249.1:0-4317 GCA_041618685.1 Rheinheimera sp. | reverse complement strand
TCTCTACCCGCGGTAACAACCAGGATTCTACCGCCAATGGCGGCGCGGCTATCAGCTTACGTGGTTTTGGTTCAGACGCAACATTGGTGCTGATCAATGGACGCCGTGTTGCAGTAAGTGCGTTTGCGGAAAATATTGCCAACTCGTTCGTCGATATTAACTCTATTCCGGTTGCGGCAATTGAACGCATTGAAATCCTAAAAGACGGCGCATCAGCAGTATATGGTTCTGACGCTGTTGCCGGCGTAGTTAATATCATAATGCGCAAAGACTTTGATGGTGCCGAACTGAGCGTGAGCCACGGTGGCACAACCGGTCCTTCGTATGATGAAACCTCTGCCAGTATGGTATGGGGTACACAATCAAACGATGCGAACGTGACGCTAATATTGGATTACTTTAAAAATACCACTATTACCGGTGCGGAAATGGGCCGGTTTGGCACGGCGAATCAATCACCTTACGGTGGTAATGACAACCGTTCATCACGTGGTTTCCCGGGTAATTTTATCGTCAATGGTGCCGTTACTATCGACCCGGACTGTCCAGCAGAGCGCGCGTTTGGCCAGACTTGCGTGTTTGACTATGGTCCGTTCGGCTTGGCAAATCCTCCGGCAGAACGTATTGGTGCAATGCTGCAGGCCAGCCAGAATTTTGATCATGATATGCAGGGTTATATTGAGTTGGCCGTACAACACAACCGGTCAAAAGCCGGTGGGGCGCCAACACCACTGGATGGTGATGCGGGCCTGACCGTACCA
Source organism: Rheinheimera sp. (assembly GCA_041618685.1). Taxonomy (GTDB): domain Bacteria; phylum Pseudomonadota; class Gammaproteobacteria; order Enterobacterales; family Alteromonadaceae; genus Alishewanella. Next base: position 3,556 of record JBFKFH010000249.1, on the reverse strand, counting down.
CAGTCACACCCAAATAACCCTTTTGGTACCGATATTCGTATAAACCGCTTGCGCACTGTCGATGCGGGTCCACGGGTATGGGATATTGAATCTGATACGTTAAGAATGGTTGTGGGCCTGCGTGGTACTGTTAACAATTGGGACTGGGATATCTCTGCCCAGAAAGCCCGCAGTGAAGCAATGCAAACCGGTAGCAAGCAACAAGGTTGGGTACGCACCGATTTCCTGCAAGAGCAGATCAATCTGGGTAACTATAACCCGTTTGGTGGCGTGTACAATTCACCTGAAGTAATTGATGCTATTACCACCTCACTGGTGCGTCGCGGTGAATCGCATTTAACAGCCTATGATGCCAGCATCAGTGGTGAAGCTTTTGCGCTGGGCGATCATATGGTGTCCGTAGCAGCGGGTATGGAATACCGTGAGGAAGATGCTTTCGATCAACCAGATGACCAGTTCCAGCGCGGTTTGATTTTCGGTACTGAATCAGTATCAGCGCAGGCTGCACGCGATCAGTATGCGGCTTATGTTGAGTTCTTGGTGCCAGTAACGGATGAATTAGAATTTACCGTAGCGGGTCGTTATGACCACTATAGTGATTTCGGCTCAACCACTAACCCACAGGTAGCAATGAAATGGCGGCCGGTAGATAACTTTACACTGCGCGCGTCGTTTGGCCAGGGTTTCCGCGCACCTTCATTAGCACAAATTGGTTTAGGCCCATCACAGGAATCGGTATTTTTCACCGACACCTATCGTTGCCCGACACCTGATGCATCTAATCCAGCCTGTGCTTCTACAGATTACACTATCGTGTTTGTAGGCGGCGAAGGTTTGCAGCCGGAAGAGTCTGAAACATTCAACTTGGGTGCAGTGTGGCAGGTTACCGAAGAGTTTGATGTTACGGTTGATATCTGGAGCATTACACAAGATAACAAAATTGATAAAAACGATTTTGAGAATGTGTATAACGCCGAATGTAATAACCAGAACAGCACAGTATGCGTGCGGTTAGCACCGTTACCAGGCAATACGCTGGGCGAGCTGTCGCGGTTATATAACAGCTATGTCAATGTTAGTTCACAGGAAGCTACTGGCCTGGACTTGTCGACGTCATACCGTCTGACATTACAGGATATGGGCTTGGTTCGTTTTAACCTGGACTGGTCTTATATCAACAAGTTTGAAAAGAACGGCATTGATTACGCTGGTGAGTATAATTATCCACAGCATCGCTGGTTGGCTTCAGCTGACTGGACTTATGGTGACTGGGGTGTGTTGACCAGCCTGAGCTATGTTGGTGAGTTTGAAGATTATGCATCGCCCAGTGATGTTGAGTCGACTAAAACCCGTACTGTCGATGCGCAAATGCTGCTGGATATTCAGGCGCGTTATAACGTCAGTGAAAAAATGCAGTTGGTGCTTGGTATGAACAATGCGTTGGATGAAGATCCACCATTCGCCATCGGTGACGGCGATGCAGACTTATATGGCTTCGCATCAAAAGTACACAACACCCGCGGCCAGTATATTTACGGCAAAGTAACTTACCGCTTCTAATTGGGTAGGTAGAAAAAAAACAGCGCCTTGTGGCGCTGTTTTTGTTTGTGGTAACGATTATTCGACAACAGGTTCGATGTGGATCTCCACACGGCGATTCTGCGCCCGGTTAGCATCTGACGTATTAGGTACGACCGGATAGTTTGGTCCGTAGCCCTGTGTTTCTACCCGAATGGCCTGTACATTTTGTGCAATCAAATATTGCTTCACACTGTCAGCCCGTGCCTGGGATAGGTTCATGTTGTACTGATACGGCCCGGTATCATCGGTATGGCCGGCAATAACCAGCATCGTTTTAGGATAGTCACGCAGCACTTTCGCAATATCATTAAACACCGGATACAGTGACGAGCGAATGTCTGAGCGATTGATTTCAAAGGTAAGTTGGGCCGGTATATCTAAGCGTAATTTATCACCTTCGCGTACAACCTTTACGCCGCTACCGCTAAGTTCTTCATTCAGTGCTTTTTCTTGTTTATCCATATAACTGCCCACGGCGGCACCAGCCAGTGCGCCAACAGCGGCACCAATGACCAGACGTTTGTCTTTATGATTACCGGTGGCCTTACCTGCAACTGCACCCACCACTGCGCCAATAGCTGCGCCTTTTGAGGTATTTGAATATTCATTGGTGGCACAACCGGCCACGATGAGGGTAGCGGAAATAACGGAAACTAATAATGTAGTGTGGCGCATAACTGACTCCTGACAAGGTAAATTGCTGTTAAGTCTAGTCGCAGCAACTGAATTCGTGCTGAACTATAGCTGGCTTCGGTTTACGCTGTTGTTGAATATTTGTATATTTTCATCGTTTTATTCACTTTGCAGTGTTTTTTAAGTATTGTAGTCGGGTTTAGTTGCCGCACAGCCTGGCTGAGGCAGACTTTAAGGAATATACAATGACAATAATAATGCGCTTATTCGCAGTGCTCTGCAGTTTTTACATGATGCAGCCTGCTGCAGCTGAAGTGTATAAATGTACCGACAGCCAAGGTGAAGTTGTGTTTCAGGGTGAGCCCTGCCGGCAGGGAGATGAATTGAAGCTCGACATCCGTTTTGCCGAGCAGCCGCAGCAAACCGTTGCCCAGCTGATTTCCGGTAGCTGGTGTGAGATTGGTACTTCAACTGTGCCGGGTGGTACAGTGCAGCGCGACAGTGCCTTACGCAAAACCTGGATCTTCAGCCAGTACCAAATGGTGCAGCATATCAGCCAGGAGCAGCGGCTGGACACGTTTAAATACCCGATACGCCAGTCACCCGGTTCTTTTGTTATTGACCATCCTGCGTTTGGCAGTGGCCAGGTTAGCTGGCAGGTGAAAACACTGACAGACGATCAGCTCGTTATTGCGGCGTACGGCGGCTTCACCCATTTAACCTCCGGTAATTGTGAAATGGTCATGGCCAGCACGCAAAATTAAATAGACTTGTAGATGCCCAAACTTTAAGCTGCTGGTATACAGCAGCATAAAGGTGTGTCTATGTTGAATCCAGCCTGGCGGCGCATTGTTATTAAAGTAGGCAGTGCGCTGATTTCTCCTAATGCCAAAGGGTGCTCTACCCGTTATTTATTGGCAATTGCCCGTTTTATCAATGAATGCCGCCAGCACGGCGTTGAAGTGGTGCTGGTGTCTTCCGGCAGCGTCGCCGCCGGCCGTTCGGCTATTGCCTTTGCCCATCAGCCGCTGCCTATCAATGTCAAACAAGCGATGGCGGCGGTGGGGCAGACTGAGATGATGGCAACCTGGAGTCATCTGTTTGACTTTCGTTGTGCGCAAATTCTACTGACACACGATGATTTCGCCAACCGGCGCCGTTACCTGAATATAGATAATACGCTACGTACCTTGCTGGCCAATCAGGTGCTGCCGGTAATCAATGAAAATGACAGTGTTGCCACCGCAGAGTTGAAAGTTGGTGATAATGATAATCTGGCTGCTATGGTGGCAATATTGGTCGATGCGGATGCACTGATTATTTGTTCTGACATCGACGGCCT
>JBFKFH010000248.1:0-4326 GCA_041618685.1 Rheinheimera sp. | reverse complement strand
CTTTTACGGCCTGAGGTGCCATTGGCAGTAGCACTAACAACAGCGCGCCGCAGGCAATCACAATATTGCGCCGCCGCATGTTATGCAGTTTATGGCAGCCAAAAGCCAAATAAGCCGCAACAGGCAATACAAATAAAAAACTCCCTGAGGTTAGCAGCGCAATAATGATGCCATCTAACAACATGGCAAAGCCGCGCCGGGCGGGCTTAGCCAGTGGCTTACCAATCAGCTCAGGTGCCACAGCAAACACGTGTGGTGTCACCACGGCCCGTACCTGGTGTTTATCCAATTGATGGCCGCTACTGTCAACAAAGTTATCAGGCGAGACTTCTTTTATGCTGGCGTTGTCGTTGGGCGGTGGCGTGCTCATCGTAATTCTACTTTTGCTGGCTAAATGGCAATTACTTTAAACAGGCCACTGAGTGATTGCAATGTGCATGGCACAGCCATTGCGCTTAAACCAACCGATGGTGATATAGTTGACATATCAACTATATCACCATATTGTCAGCGCATGACACAGAACAGACGTTTAATTTATCAGCTGAATGTTGCCCGCCATACCATGATGAAAGCCTTGGATGCGGCGAGCCGACAGCAATTAGGCATATCCGCGGTGCAGCTTAGCGCCCTGATGGTATTGCATGAAAATAATGGCTGCTTAATGAAAGAGTTGGCCAATACATTAATGCTGGATAAATCAGCAGTTACCGGGTTAGTTAGCCGGATGCAGCAGTCAGGATTATTGTTGAAAGCTGTTTGCGACAAAGATTCCCGGTCATCACGATTAACCATCACCGGGCATGGCCGCGCGTGTTTGCATAATGGTCTGGGCCTGTTAAAGGGGGTGAACAGGCAAATAAGCGACGGATTTACCGAGCAGGAGCTTGATACGGTATCACGTTTTTTAAACCACATTACAGCGACATTTTCTAAAGAGAGTTAATTTATGACGTATATTCCCTCTAAAAGCCCAGTGTTAAAGTTATGGAACATCTTTGGTGTAACCGGCGCCGGGCGTTGGCTGGTCAGCAAAATAGTCTGCTTCAAAGCCCCGTACTTCAGCTCAATTAAACCGGTATTTTCCTTGCTGCAACCCGGAAAGGTGGAACTTCGCTTTAAAAAGCGTCGCGCCGTCACTAACCATCTGAAATCTGTTCATGCTATCGCGATGTGCAATGCTGCAGAGCTGGCAGCAGGAATTTGTATGGATATATCACTGAGCGCAAATTTGCGTTGGATACCGGTTGGCATGGAAGTGAAGTACTTAAAAATGGCAAAAACCGATTTAGTTGCGGTGTGTAAAGCAGAGCACTATCACTGGAATGAACCGCAGGACGTTGTACTGCCGGTTAGTCTGCTCGATACCAATAACGAAGAAGTATTTCATGCGCAAATTACAATGAGGGTATCCGCCCGAAAGCAATAGTGGTGTCAGCCATGCTGTGCCCGCATCAGCATGGCTGAGAAATAGCCGCAGCCAATTTCGCTGTTAGCCGGGGCGGATAGCAGAGGACTTTGCTGGTAATTGCGCCGCAAAGCATGCCGCGGGCAAAGCCGGCATAATCTAGTTACCTTCAAACGAGGTAATGTCTAACGTGACGTCGCACTTGAGTAATTTAGAGATGGGGCAGTTTAATTTTGCCTCGACAGCCGCTTTTTCAAAGTCCGGCCCACTCATGCCCGGTACTTTGGCGTCTAACCATATTTCAGATTTTGTTACCGTAAAGCCGTCACCGTCTTTTACCAGCGTAATGGCTACTTTGGACGCCAGGCTCCCTTTGCTAAACCCCAGTTTTGCCAAGCCAAACGACAGCGCCATGGTAAAGCACGAAGCATGCGCCGCGGCAATTTGTTCTTCCGGATTGGTGCCGGTTTTGTTTTCAAATCGGGTGCTAAAACCGTACGGTTGATCGGTTAGCGCGCCCGATTGCGTTGACACATGGCCTTTGCCATCTTTGCCCAGACCTTCATATTTTGCCGTTGCCCAATTGATAATTGCCATGTAGTTCTCCTTAATTGATAACGGTTGTTGTCGAAATTGACGGAGTTTGGTAAGTACCTTTTCGCACTACTTATCCGCACCTAAGCATAGCAGCAAAAGCTGTTCCACCTTGCCAGGCCGCGTCAGCTGTGTACAGCAGCACAGCTAAACTGGCCTGGGTGTGTAATGTCTTCATGCTTTGCATTGAACAATGTAAAAGTTGCAGCACAGAACGGGGGGAAGTAGCACTGTGCGCCGCAACACAAAAAGCAGGCATCAACTCACTGCGCGTTAATGCCTGCATTACATCAGTTTGCGGCTATTTTTTACGCGCGCCTATCGGCACCATAATGTGAGCATAGGGCGTGTTTTTCCACATAACATAGGGGCCGCCGTTTTGCGGATCGGTAGGCAACGCATCCAGCAATGCTTTATCAGGTACCAGCAGCATCAGATGCGGGCCTTCTACTATCCAATCGTTATCAGCGGTAGGGCCTTGTGCGTAAGGGTCGATATTGCTGGCACCTTCATCACCCGCCAGCATGTAAGAAATGCCCAGCGCCTTTGCCTGAAACGGTTTTTTATTGGCCCAGGCATCTGCCCACTCCATCCAGGTGTCGTCCATACACATAGGCGCGCTGCCTTTTAGTTGCGGTGGGGTCGGCATACAGATATATGTACTGCTACCTTTATGCAGCATGGTGTGTTGCCAGTCCATTACGCCTACTTTATCCCGTAATGTGGGTGGCGCGGCACTTAGTGCATCCTTAATTAACTGCTTGTTGTTGTCTTTTGCCTGTGCGGTAAAAGCGCAGGCTACAATACTGGCTACGACAGCGAGATACAGAGTTTTACGTTCCATATAAATACCCTCGGTTAAATTTAAGCTGGAAACAGCTGCCAGAGTATAGCCAAGCCTGATACCGCCTTTAGACCCATAAGTTTCTAAAATACGCACTGCCTGCTGCGCAAGGCGTTAACATATACCAGCGGCAAAATGAAAAACCGAGCTGGAATGGCTAAGTCACGGCGGAAATGACTGGTAACAAATCTGCTGTTGGCAACGCTGGGTTTTCGGCGCAGCATAGGGCGGTAAAACACCTGCGCTAGCAGTATTGAATCATTTTAATGACAGGGACGAATATGCGTGTAGCAACAACGGGTGTTGCGGTAGCCCCCGGCTTTGTGCGGTTTGCCGGCGGGTGTTATTTACTGATTATTGCTTTAGGGCTATTTTCTGAAACACTGGTGCGTGGCAGCTTGGTTGTCACCGGTGATGCGGTCGCTACCGCCGCGCAAATTGCCACTGAAGATACGCTTTGGCGCAGCGGCATCGTCGCCGACTTGTGTATGCAGTTGCTGGATATTCCGGTTATTGTGCTGTTTTATCTTATGTTTAAGCAGGTAAATGCCGGGCTTAACCTAACGGCCACCTTTTTTAATCTGATCCAAACTGCAATGCTGGTGGCCAACAAACTAACCCTAATGGTGCCCTTGCTGCTGGCGGGCAGCGGGGTGTATTTAGCCGCGTTTTCAGCAGAGCAGCGCGACACCTTAGCTTATGTTGCCATTCAGCTGCACGGCTACGGCTTCGCCGTGGGCTTGTTATTCTTTGCGATTGCCTGCCTTATCCGGGGCTATCTGATAATAAAGTCGCAGTATTTCCCTAAACTGCTTGGCGTAATGCTTGCGCTGGCGGGTGTTTGTTACCTGATAAACAGCATTACGCTATTGCTGGCGCCGCAAATTGCCGCACTGCTATTTCCATGGATTATGCTGCCGGTGCTGGTGGGCGAACTGTCGCTGAGTTTATGGATGCTTGTCAAAGGTGCCAAGCTAGAGCCAGGGAGTGCACATTGAAACAGACACTTTATCCACTATGGTTACCGATTATCACACTGCTGCTAGCAGTAGCCCATTTGGCGTTTGAGCTAGCCAGTGGCGGTGTGCAAAGCCATCATCTGTTAAATAATGCTGAGCTGCCAGCCATTTCCAATTGGTTTGAATTACTGACCCTGCCAATTATCGGGGCCTTGCTGGGATGGTATTGCCAACGACAGCCTGCACATCTGCCACGCGTGGCCAGGGTACCTGTAACTATGCTAATTGGCCTCATCGGTGGGGCCGTGTATGGCGCAATATTAGCCATATCTTTTAGCACTGGCATGATGATGCTGACCCAGACGGTATTTTTTGGCTTGTTGCTATGTGCTGTGTTGTTTCCGATATATCAGCTGCAATATATCTGCGGCTTCGTGCTGGCCATGACATTTACTTTTGGCGGCATTCTGCCGCTGCTAATTGCCGCCGCGTTAGCGCTCTTGTCCTGGTGCAGCCGCTTT
>JBFKFH010000247.1:0-4348 GCA_041618685.1 Rheinheimera sp. | reverse complement strand
CAAATAACACCGCGGCCACTGGCTTGGCATTTTTCTCGCAGTATTCAAGTGCCACAGCAGCCTGATTATTAAAGTGGTACCGGTTGCTAATACCGGTAAGCTGGTCAAATTCAGCAATTTTCTTAAATCGCTGCCGGCCGACAATGCCGCGGTAAGCCAGAAATACGGCAATACTTAGCACCACAACTAATACCGCTAATAACACCCGTGTTTGCCGTACTTCCTGCTGATAAACACTCTTTTGCAGATACAGCAGTTCATTATCTTTGTTTAACAGCGCGATACGCTGATTTTTAACTTCGACCTCAGCCTTAGCCATGTTATAGGCTAACAAACCAGCTGTTTTTTCATCATCGAATGCTTTCTGCTTGGCAACATAAGTCTCAAAATACTCCAATGCAGTTTGGTAGTCGTGGTTTGCTTTGTAAACTTGATAAAGTGTTGAATAGAGTATAAGTACAGCATAATTGACTTCATCAGCCGGTGTTTTTTCAACTGCTGGCAAGCCAACCTGTAAAGCTGCTTTATTTTTGCCCATTCTAAAATATGCATCGCTGTATAACGCTTTATAAAGTGTTATCAGCACGCTATAAGATGTTTGTTCAACTTCATCATGGGCTTGGTCTAACAGATTAAGCGCTTCACTGGGCGCGGTTTCAATTAACTGCTCAATGCGGTAGCTACGAATTAAATTTTTATAAATTGGCTGTTTTGCATCAGCACAAGTATCAAGCCCTTTTTGATAACTCTGCTCAAACTCCAGATAATTTTTCATCCGATGAGCGGCTTCAAGCTTAAACTGCATACCGAAACACAGATAACGGCTGCTTTGCGCCGAGTTTATTAATTCTTCGGCATAAAACAACCCAACATCGAACGTGTTGTTTTGATTGAAAAGCAGCGACATTATGCCCAAACCAAGACTTTTTGTATCCGGATCAGATATCTCGTCAACTAACTGATTGAAGGTTTCTAAATAAGAAAAAGCCGCGCCGTAATTTCGCGAAATAACAAACATATTGATAATCAGGGCTGTTGATCTAAATCTGACTATCTCCGATTTTGCACTATTTGCCAGTTCAGTTAATTTTGTAATACCGTCAGCTTTTAGCTCTCTTGAATAAACCAACTGATATCCAGACAAAAACGAGACATATTCTTGTTGCTCTGGCGTCAACTGTGCAGAGCTCTTCTGAAGTTCTTCTAGAAGTTCGCTAAATTTCGTAAAGTTTGTACTCTTTATCTCATCTGCTAACCGTATTTTCTGAGAAAAGTCGTCGAACTGCGTTAAAGCATTAGCTGAAAAAAATATAAAGCCAACCAACAACAGGCTAGCTTTACGTGTCATTCGAACTAATATTTCACGCTTTCGCATGCCGCGTTAGTCTGTCTTTTCAGGTGCTGGCTGTTCCGGCTCATCTTCTGAGTCTTCGTCCGGCTCTTCTGCAGGCATTACACCGCATACTAAATTCTTTCTTGGATCTAGCAACTGTTCAACAGCCGCATTGAATTCTTTTGGTTCGCCACCAATAAAATTTTGTTGTCGCAACATGTCCAACACTTCGGCTTCTGATAGTTCTTGAAAATCTGCTGATGCCCCCAACTTTTCCATGAAATTTATTATATTTCCCATCTTCGTTTTCCTATCTAGGTTGGTTTTGCTGATCAAGCTCAAATAAACCTGATCGTTGGTTATACCCGAATCCTAAACGTTTTGCCAGCAACACAGCAGCCCTGTTTTGCAGATTAACCTTAGCGATAATGTTATAACTAAGGTACTGATTGCACAGAAATGTTATCAACACCTGCAAAGCCTCATAGGCTAAATGCTGTTTTTGAAACTCTGGCTTAAAAATAACGCCCACCTCAATCTGCTGCGTGCTTTGCGTTACGGTTATGCCAAGAATGCCGGCAGCATTTAATGACTGTTTTAACTCTACAACTAAAAAACTGCGCTTACATGGGTTTTGCTGACTAAATTTTACCGCAGCATTAAAGCTGTTTTGCAGTTTATCACCGGCAATAGCAGGCGCTATATAACGCAATATATTGTCATCGCCGTATAAGCTGGCGTAAAGCGTGTAATCGGCTGGCGTTAGCGGGCGCAATATAAGCCGCTCGCCGGCCAATTCAGTAAACTGTTGTACTGCGTCGGGCATTAGCTTTGTTTACCCTCACGGCTTTTCACCAATTGCTCTAACTCAGCGATTAATGCTTCATTCAACTCGGCTTTGGTGCTGGGCGGAATAACCAGCGTGGTTTTTAAATCCATAATCGCATCTGTCAGCGCACTGATTGGCAAGTGGTCGATTCGGGTTGGCTGTATCGGTAAGGTTGCCGCTTCATACAAAATAACTTCGTGCTGTGCAGGGTAGTATTCAGCCAGTAGCTTTACCAGCACTTTGCGGTATTCACTGTCGGTGCTGAATTTAGCCAGGCTTCTGTCCCCTGCTATACCCACCTGCCATAAGATCAGGTACGCCGCGGTGTCGATAGTGCGTTTATAAAACATAAACTGGCTGGTTTCAAAATGCTGACAGCCAGTGCTGCCCGGGTCTATGCCCAAATCGGCAAACAAACAATCTTCAGCCGAAATGCCCGGCTCCATGTGGGCGTTAAAGCCCAGCGCTTTGGCTTGCTTAATCGCATTGTGTGGCACCCAGGCAAACACACCAGGGTGGCCGTAAAACGCGCCTACTACCTTTTTACCGGCTTTTACTTCAACTAACATGGCCGCTACCATTTCGCGGTAGGTGATCATCCGCGATTTACCTTCCAGATAATACGGCTGCAACGAGCGCACGTCGGCGTTCATTTGCTCGACCCACTTTTCGGTAATACCATCGGCCACCAACACAAAGACCACATCGGCCTGCTCGATATAACTGCGGGAAAGCGGGCTAATATGCGCGCCCAATGTCATGCCGGTACCAACACAAACTAAACTGCCTGTTTGCACGCAAATTCCTTATTATTTTTCCTGCCACTATAAAGCGCAGTCAGGCATACTGGCAAGGCAGCCAGGCGTTTCTAAATGCGATACCTAAACAAAAAGCCTGTCAGAGACAGGCTTTTTTATCGCTACACAATGGCAGCAGCTAGTTGTGCTGCACCGGACATTTCTCCAGATGCCATACCCTGCTGACATAATCTTCTATCGAACGGTCTGAGGTAAATTTACCCACTGAGGCGGTGTTAAGCATAGCTTTTTTCGCCCATAGCGTTTTATCCCGATACCATTGATCGATTTTCAACTGCGCTTTTACATAGCTGTCAAAATCGGCCAGTACCAGGTAAGGATCACCGCCGTCTAACAGGCTGCGCTTAATTGCTGCCAGCTCGCCGGGTTTGCCAGGGGTAAAATAGTCAGTTTCTAACCAGTCCAGAATCGCTTTTATTTCCGGATTGGAGTGGTAATAGTCCATGCTGTTGTAGCCGCTGGCATGCAGTGCTTTTACTTCATCTACCGTTAAACCGAAAATAGCGATATTGTCCTCGCCCACTTCTTCGGCAATTTCAATGTTGGCGCCATCGAGCGTACCCACGGTAATAGCACCGTTTAACGCCAGTTTCATATTACCGGTGCCGCTGGCTTCTTTACCGGCAGTAGAAATCTGCTCTGATACGTCAGCTGCCGGTATCATTTTCTCGGCCAGTGTTACGCGGTAATTTGGCATAAACACCACTTTCAGCCGGTTTTTCACCCGCTTATCATGGTTAATTTTCTCTGCCACTTTATTGATGGCGTAGATAATGTCTTTTGCCAGCTTGTAGCCCGGTGCCGCTTTGGCGCCAAACAGGAATACGCGTGGCACCATATCGTAATCAGGATCCTGCAGAATACGGCGGTACAGCGCCAGGATATGCAGTAAATTCAGATGCTGACGTTTATACTCGTGCAAGCGTTTAATTTGAATATCAAAAATAGCATGCGGGTCGATATCAATGTGCGTCAGCTTTTTCACTACGCTGGCCAGTTCAGCTTTGTTCTGCTGTTTAATCGCCATAAAGGCATCCTGCACGCTGGCATCATCAGCAAAGGCAGCAAATTTCGCCAGTTGCTTCAAGTCAGTCGGCCATTCGTTGCCAATATGCTTATCCAGTAAATTTGCCAGCTTAGGGTTACACGCCTTTAGCCAGCGCCGCGGCGTAACACCGTTAGTTACGTTGGTAAATTTATCCGGCCACAGCGCAACCATTTCAGGGAATAAGTCTGATTTAACCAGCTGCGAGTGGATCTCTGCCACGCCGTTAACACGGAACGAGCCAACTACCGATAAATGGCCCATGCGCACCATAGGGTCGTGACCCTCTTCAATGATTGACAGCTTACGTTTTTTCTCGTTAT
>JBFKFH010000246.1:0-4351 GCA_041618685.1 Rheinheimera sp. | reverse complement strand
GTCAAATAGCCAAACGTCAAATATTTCTATTCCTTGTGAATATGTTACAGATGGATTCATAGTGTTTCTTTATATCGACACTCCTTCTCCTGAGCCTTTTCTATATATGTTTTTTCCGGCTGAGGTTAGACAGTGGAAAAAAAATAAGGACAATAATTTTGTTCTGACATTTTCATTAAATAAATTTGAATCAAAATTGGCGTCGTATAAAGTTACAGACCTTAAGGTGAAAGCATTAAAGCTGTTTATTGAGAACGCCAATGTGAGCGGAGAGTTTAGAAACTTAGTTGTTGCAGAAATTAAATTTACTATGCCTGCATTCACTGTTTCAGTTGATGCAACAGTTAAAGATGGTAAGTAAATGCCTAACAATGCGCATCGCTCGCTCCCGTTGGTCGCTGGGACGCCAACCCGCTGCGCGGCCTGTCGCCCGTGCGCTAAGCGCTATACCAGCTAGGAGTAATCAATTGAACCTTAAAGTTATTGTACCGTTGTTAGTTCTGGTTATTACCGGCTGTTCTTCAGTGCCGACTGTAAAGTTAAACCCTGCAGCGTTTAATAGCCTTAAAACAGTAAAACTGGAGTCCAATCCGGATAATAATTTGATGTTGCACTCTGTTAGCACAGTTGACGTGCAGTTTGTTGGGCTGGGTTTTGCAACGTCAGCGGGTGATGGCAAAGGCGTTAGAGAGCTCGCGCTTGAATACATGGAACAGAATAATATCAGTCTGAATGAGTTGGTTCGCAGTCAGTTCAAAAATAAAGTCCAATCGGATAATTTGCCAATAGTTTTCCAGCAAGACTCACCCAATAAGCTTGTGCTCACACTAAATGTCGTTGTTCTGGGTATGAAGCACGGATTTTCTGATGAGTTCAACGCGCTATTCAATATTACCGGCCAATTGTTGAACGAAAAAGCTGAGGTTGTTTGGTCTTACAACGCAATACCAATGCCTCCAGCCCCAGGCTACCCGGCAACCTTGAATGAAATGTTTGCCTCACCTGAAGCATTTATTAACTACCTCTCTGCTGCCTCTGACCCAATGGTTCAAAAACTATACAATCATTTTAAGAGCGGTTTAAACTAGGTATCACAATTTGCGTCAATCGGGCCGTTATCAGTGTTCGGGCGTAAACTGGCTTCATTGAGATAATTATCGAAGCTATAACCAACCTTAACTATCACGCAATTGCTGGTGCAGTTGCTGTAGTATTTTAATGTCTTCGTCATAACTCATGGCGTGGCTGGCTCTGGCCAGTGCGGCGGTGGAATGACGCATGGCGTGCGGGCGAAATTCACCGTTCAGCTTGGCTAAAATGAGAAAGCTTTTTTGCAAACGGATATGAATTTCCAGTAACGCTGCACCGTCGCGGGCTATTGGGGTAAAAAAGTCATCGAATAGCTCGCCGACATCCAACCCCAGTTGCCAGACGTGCGGGTAATCAATGTCGTGTTCAGTGGTGTCCGGTGATTGCCAATTGCTTAACACGCGCATTCCACGACCAATAATTTCAATGGCAGTGCCAGGGTCGTTTATTGCCGGTGATAGCGCTTTAGAGGCAATTTCGGCCAGCACCAACAGGCCAAAGCGCGGGTCCTGATCATAGGTACGAAAATCATTTATGCTAAATGCATTCACCAGATGATCTGCACTGTCGGCATTGTTGCCATCAATCCACAGTAGTGGCCGCTTTGGATGCGTAAACACCCCCGCCCGCACAACCACATACACCTGACACCCGTTACGCTCGGCCCAGCGGTTTATCGCTTTGATATCAATGTGCTGAATATAACCGATGGTTTCAGTTAGTAATGGCTTGGCCGACGACGGCACATCTGCAATGGCCGGCAGCGGATTCGCACGCAGCCACGGACAATTGACATAGCTCATCAAGGCGGCAAACGCTTTGTCTTCAACCCGGTTAGCCGTTTCGCCCACCCGGCCCAGGCTGGACAGATGATTTATCCACACCAGTATGGTAAACACGATTAACGCAACGACAAAAACCGTGGTTAAAAACAGCACAACTTGCCCACGTTCATTGTACAGCTGTGTATTGAGCAGAATAATGCTGACAATGCTGAACAGGAATGAGCCGACAAAGGTTGCTAACGCATTGTGCGTGGTGGTGTCTTCCATTAGTAGCCGGGTTGCACGCGGCGATACACTGTTGGTTGACGCGCTAAAAGCGGCAATCATCACACTTAATGAGAAGGTGGTAACGGTGAGCATGCTCGATGCCAGTATGGTGAGAATATTCTCGGCCGCACCGGCACCGATAATGTCTGACAGCTCTGGCGGAATAAGGTCCTGAAAGAGCACGGCAACAATAGCCGACACCAGCGCTAATGCAGCAAAAGCGACGGTGCGTACCCATAGCTTGCGGCTAAGTTGCAGTAGCTGCCAGCCCCATTTAGATACCATTATTTATCCTTTTAAGTACCGCCTGTGCGACGGTTTTGCCCAGTCTAGTGCAGCAGGTAAGGCTTTACAAACCCTGTGCGCTACCGTGCTGCTGCCACCAGGCACTCAGCGTTACGGCATCTGCACGCAACAAAACCGGTAAATTGCGTTTTTGCAGCTGATAGTGATACATCGGGTCGTAATAATCGGTAAGCAGCCGTGTTATCCAGCGCCGGTGCAAATTGATATCGCCACAGCGCTGCTGCTCTGCCAGCGCCTGTAACAGCAATTGATGTAGCTCGCTGTATAGTACGCCTCCCAAACGTTTACGGATGCGTGCCAGGCCTTGCTGGAGCATATCACTGAACACCAGAAAGCCCTGCCCGGCATCCTGTGCGCTAGCTTCTGCCAGCAGGTCGACGATGTAATCTTGCAGGATCACCTCTACCCGGGCGGCCAGAGGTTCTTCCAGAACTAACAGCGGGCTGCGCTGCATGGTTTGATACAACAGCGGCGGAATATTACGCTGACCAATCAGCAGGCTTTCATCTTCTAACAGCACATAGGCCGGCTGGGTAGCGTTAACCCGAAGCAATGCGCCAGCCAGGTCGTTTTCAAAGCGGATTTGTGTCGGTTGCGCGGATAGCCTGCGGCCAAACGCTGAGCCGCGGTGATTAGCCAAGCCTTCCAGATCAACCGCCTGTAATTGGTGTAATAAGCGGGTTTTGCCGCTACCGGTTGGGCCGGCTAGCAGCAACAGCTTCTGAGTAGCAGCCTGTTCAATCGTATCAATTGCGGTGCGGCGTAAGGCTTTAAAGCCCCCCTTCACCCGCGGGTACACTATGCCGCTGTCTGCCAGCCATTGCTGAGTAATTTGAGAACGCAGACCGCCGCGGGCGCAATACAGCAACCCTGTCGGATGAGCCGTGGCAAACGCCTGCCAGGCGGCAATTCTGCTTTGTTTTACCGCACCGCTCACCAACTTATGCCCCAATGCTATGGCGGCCTGCTGCCCCTGCTGTTTGTAACAGGTACCAACGGCTGCACGCTCTGCATCGGTCATCAGTGGCAGGTTGTGGCTATGACAAAACGCACCTTTGCTAAATTCCAGCGGCGCACGTAAATCCAGTAACGGCAGCTGCTGGCGCAAAATAGCCTGATAGTCGTCTGCCAGCGGCAGCATGTCAGCGGCCATTAGCGGACATGGATCAGGTGGCCTTTTCTGGCCGCCGTTAACTCACCAATCGGGCTTAGCGCTATATCATGCGCCACGGCCAGATGAATAAGTGCCGCTTCGCCCTCAGCACTAACGGCTACCAGCAAGCCACCGCTGGTTTGAGGATCGCACAACAAGGCTTGCTGCGCGGCGGTTAACGCCGACACCTTGCCGCCGTAGCTGGCAAAATTACGCGCGCTGCCGCCAGGAATACAGCCCTGAGCAATATAGTCGGCGACGTGCGGCAATACCGGCACGGTGTCACTATCCAGCTGCGCATTGACCCCGCTGCCTTCACACATTTCCAGCAAATGCCCGAGCAAGCCGAAACCGGTGACATCGGTCATTGCATTAACGCCTGGCAATTCAGCAATTTGCCGCCCGATGCTATTGAGTTGCACCATAGTATCGCGTGCGACTGTGGCATGCTCTGGCAGCAATTTTTTCTGCTTTTGTGCAGTAGTCAGGATCCCAACTCCCAGCGGCTTGGTTAAATACAAGCGGTCGCCGGCTTTGGCGGTATCATTACGCTTTAACTGGCTAATATTTACACGGCCGGTAACCGCCAGGCCAAAAATGGGTTCCGGTGCGTCAATGCTATGGCCACCGGCCAGCACAATACCAGCGGCTTTGCAGGTGTGGCGAGCGCCTTCCAGTACTTGCTGTGCCAGCTCAGGCGGTAATTTATTTACCGGCCAGCCCAGTATGGCGATGGCTAGCATCGGGCTGC
>JBFKFH010000245.1:0-4353 GCA_041618685.1 Rheinheimera sp. | reverse complement strand
TGTAGCTCAGTTGGTAGAGCCCCGGATTGTGATTCCGGTTGTCGTGGGTTCGAGCCCCATCAGTCACCCCATTTTTTTCAGTGTCTGGTCCAGATTTGCTAAGCTATTACATCATTAGCAACTTCATGACAGGCATTATGATAAGTCTCACGTCTCTGCAACAACAGCTGGAACAACCTGACCTGGCGCCGGTTGAGCAATGGGATCCGCCGTTTTGCGGTGATTTACCGTTAAACATTGAAGCTGACGGCAATTGGTATTATCAGGGCAGTAAAATTCAGCGGCCCGCTCTGGTAAAGCTATTTGCATCGGTACTGATCCGCCAACATGCAGAGTATTTTCTGCAGACTCCGGTAGAAAAAGTTCGTATCAGCGTGGCAGACGCTCCCTTTCTGATTACAGATTGGTGCTGGCTCAGTTCAGAAAATGGCCCCGTTTTACAGCTAACAACAAATTTACAGCAGCAACTCCTGCTTAGCCCGCAATACCCGTTAGTACTGAAGTACGATCCGCAACAACAACTACTGCCCTACCTGCAGTTATGGCGGGGTTTGCAAGCTAAACTAAGTCGCAATGTTTATTATCAGTTGGCTGAACAAGCCAGTGCCGTTTATTGTAATGGCCAGCAACACTACCAGCTAAAAAGCGCCGCTTTCCCTTACACACTTGCGATAGGTTGAATAGAGACTGGTCGGCAAAAAGCAGCACTCTGTCTCAAGCCGGTTGTCGAATCAGCAGACTGTGTTAACACTGAGTAAATCCGAAAAATACTAAAGGCCACATCGTCATGCAAAGAACGCCCATTGCTTTAGTTCTCAGTAGTTTATTCATCAGCGCACACCTAGACGCCGCAACGCTTATTCACGCTGGCAAATTAATCACTGCGGAAGACAGCAAAGTATTGACCGAACAGACTATTGTCGTTGAACAAGACAAAATTACGGCTTTGGAAGCCGGATTTCGCCAGCCAGGGCCTGATGACCAAGTGATTGACCTGCGCCAGCACACGGTAATGCCAGGACTGATGGATATGCACACGCATTTCTACACCCAGTTCAGCGCCACCGTTTATACAGATGGTTTTCTGATGAATGAAGCCGATTATGCACTGCGCGGCGCTACCTTCGCCGAGAAAACCTTAATGGCCGGGTTTACCACGGTGCGCGAACTGGGTGACAACTATCAGATCAGCACCGCGCTGAAAAAAGCTATTGCCAAAGGTTATGTCAAAGGCCCCCGTATATTTGCAGCCGGTAAATCTATTGCCACTACCGGTGGCCATGCCGACCCAACTAATGGCGTAGCTCATACACTGATGGCTGATCCCGGACCAAAAGAAGGGGTAATTAATGGTCCGGACGAAGCGCGCAAAGCTGTGCGTCAGCGCTACAAAGAAGGCTCTGATTTAATAAAAATCACTGCTACCGGCGGTGTGTTAAGTGTCGCCAAAAGTGGCAGCAATCCGCAGTTTACTGACGAAGAGCTGGCGGCTATTGTTAGCACGGCAAAAGATTACGGCATGAAAGTAGCGGTACATGCTCACGGAAAAGAAGGCATGGAGCGCGCAATTAAAGCCGGTGTCGACTCCATCGAGCATGGTACTTATATGGATAAAAACACCATGGCCATGATGCGAAAAAACGGCACTTATTTTGTGCCAACGATCAGCGCGGGTAAATGGGCAGAAGAGAAATCCCGGCTAGCCGGATTCTTCCCTGATTTGGTGCGGCCGAAGGCGGCTACCATCGGCGGTAAAATTCAACAGACATTCGCCGAAGCCTATAAAGCCGGCGTAAAAATTGCCTTTGGTACCGATGCCGGTGTATTTGAGCACGGCAATAACTGGCGCGAATTTATTTATATGACCGAAGTCGGCATGCCCGCACTGGAAGCGATCCATAGCGCTACCATTGAAGGTGCTCGCTTACTGGGGGTAGCTGATGAGTTAGGCAGTATCAAAGCTGGGAAGATTGCAGACATCATTGCAGTGCCTGGCGATCCGCTGCAGGATATCAATCAAATGGGTAAAGTGAATTTTGTTATGAAAGCGGGGCAAATCTTCCGCCAGTAACACCTGGCTAAGAGTGCCGGGTCCTTTCAGCCAGCTAAGCTGGCTGAAAACGTTTTAACAGTGCTTCTACATCGGCCAGGATAAAATCTTTTAGCTCCTGCTCAGCATTTAACCGCACCGTATCCTGGCGTGCGGTTACTTCACGCGCCTGAGCCTGCCTCGCTTTGTGCGTTGGCATATCTTTAACGACCTGATACATCTGATGTAGTCCGGGATAACTGGTTACCGGATCCGGCTTGTGGTCTGGCACCAGATGATCCAGCAATACCCATACCCGCAGCGCGCCCTCCGACAGCTCACATTGCTCATCCCGCATGGCTTTGCATATCAAAATGATGCTGTCACGTAAATACTGCTGCTTATCTGCCAGCTGCCTGGCTGCCGCCTGGCTTTGTTGCTGCAGCTGCCATAACAGGGTGCCCGCATAAAAGGCCAATCCTGCAACTATCAGAGCGGCCGCAATAATGATTAACAGCGTCATATTGCTCAATATCAGTCCTCTTCACCAAGTAAATCTTTACGCCAATCTTTACTTTCAAAAGCAGCTAGCGGATCAGTATCTGCGGCGTCAGCGCCATCAGACAAACCCAGTTGCTGCAGTAATTGTTCAAGCCTTGCTGTTTTGGCATTAAAATATTTTGCTTCTTTACCGGTCAGGATCTCATCCTTTTCCACCCGCTCTAACAGCTGCTGCAGTACGCTATCATTTTCAATTAACGCAAGTTCTTGTTCGGGCGTTAATCCAACCGGCTTTGCTTTAGCCAAACTGGCTTTAGGCTTTAGCGCGATTTTAGCTTGTTCTGTGACCTGGATGCCGGTATCAGCTACCAAAGCGATAGGCTTTTTGCTACCAATCCGCTTGTCCTTTTTTGCCGACTCGTTGTTAGCTGTTGAGGTTGCAACCGCCTCGCTGTTGCGACTGCCAGATTTGAGCCCGGCGCCTTTTTTCTTTGTCTGCTCTTTCGGCTGACGGGTTTTGCGAATATCGTCCGCGGATAAATGGCGTTGGCCATTCGGGCCGGCAGAGCGCTTTTTTTTCTGACGAGTCATGTTCTTTACCTGTAAAAAAGGGCGCACATTTTAACCAGTTTTGTGCCGAAACACTAATGCTTTCGCCGTTGCAGCAAAACGACGTCTTTCGTTGCAAAATTAAGCTGGAAACCATCACGCTGCGCCAGATAGCGGAAGGTTTGCTCAGAAAAAAAACTGACATGCGTAGGATCCAGTTTATAGTGCCAGTCACTGAATGCCGCTGCCGTGGTGTAGCGCTTGGTCATGATAGCAAGCGTAGCATCAGGTTTTAATAAGCCCAGCCACAATGCCCATTCTTTTGCCGGATTAACAAAATGCTCTATCGCTTCACTGCAACTGATAAAATCGTACCGTTGTTGTAATACCGTTGCATCAGCGGCGAAATAAGGGTCCCATACCGCCATGTGTTGGCCGGCTTCGGTGAGCATTTTTGCCAGTAATGGGCCCGGGCCACAACCAAAATCCAGCCCCTTAAGGCCTACTTCCGGCAAGCTTTGCAACAAGGGAGTTGCGAGTCGCTGTAAAAATTGCCTGTACCCGCTGTCATCCAGATTGTTCTGATGCAGCTGATATTGCGCTAGTTCTTCTGTGTCAGACAGCAGACTATTACGGTCAGCAAAAACCAGCTGGCATTGCTGGCATTGATAATAGGCTCGGCGGTTATCCTGATGGAAGAATAGAATATGTACGTTAAAACACAGTGGACATTGATTGTTTGACATCAAAAGGACTTTATTTTGCATAAAAGAAAAAGGCGATAAGATAGTCTTATCGCCCTATATATACGTGTCAAGTGGACACTTCTCTCATTCGCTGTCATCGTCCTGATGTTGCTGCAACACCCTGTCTTAAAATTCCGTGTTTTCTCTAGCGCCTTCCTGGCTTTAGCTTTTATTCTTTATGATCTTCCTGATACTTTCGTAATCATCCCTGAGCGTGATTCACGCAACACATCATCCTGATGTGGATTAAAAAGGCACCGCGCACTTACGTACTGGTACTATCACTTCCCTGCGGATAATCCCTGTTCTTATTAGTTACAAATTGTAACTGCCCAGTAATCTACGCTTATCTGTCAGGATGGCAATACGTTGGTATAAAAAAAAGTCAGCAGCTCAGGACAGAAAATAACTATTTCTTTTAAATTAGCTAGTTATGAGAAAATACGTGTGTATGAAAAGTTCAATTTAATTTTATGCCGGCGCTTTTCTTACACCTCTTGTGAGATATATCTCACAAGAATATTGTTG
>JBFKFH010000244.1:0-4385 GCA_041618685.1 Rheinheimera sp. | reverse complement strand
GCTAAATCATAAAACAGGCTGTTTTACCTATCTTTTCGGGGGCAAAACCCTTAATATGCAGCCCCAAATTGGTGGGTAAAACATTGCAAACTCTGGGTGTATTACTCTGCCTTTACCAAGAACGGCTGCATAAACAGCCTGTATCAGTAACCAGCACAAACTGCAGCGGAACTCAACATGAGCCAGACCAATTCGTTAAATGTTGACTACAACTATAGCGTTGTCCGCCTCTTTGCCTTAACTACCGTACTTTGGGGAATAGTTGGCATGGCGGTGGGCGTGTTAATTGCGGCCCAGTTATACTGGCCGGCATTGAACTTTGACACTCCCTGGTTGACCTATAGTCGACTACGTCCTTTACATACCAATGCGGTAATTTTCGCATTTGGTACCAGTGCCCTGTTTGCCACCAGCTATTACATAGTGCAGCGCACCTGTCAGGTACGTTTGTTCGCAGAAAAGCTGGCATTGTTTACCTTCTGGGGTTGGCAGGCAGTAATCGTATCGGCAATTATTACTTTGCCAATGGGGTTAACCAGCAGCAAGGAGTATGCTGAGCTGGAATGGCCAATTGATATCCTGATCGCTCTGGTTTGGGTGTCCTACGCAATAGTATTTTTTGGCACCCTGGTTAAGCGTAAAACCAGCCATATCTATGTTGCTAACTGGTTCCTGGGCGGTTTTATTCTTACCGTTGCCGCGTTACATATCGTCAACAGTATGGCGATTCCGGTTAGTGCGTTTAAATCCTATTCTATTTATGCCGGCGCCGTTGATGCGATGATCCAGTGGTGGTACGGCCATAACGCGGTAGGCTTCCTGCTGACAGCCGGCTTCCTTGGTATGATGTACTATTTCGTGCCAAAACAAGCCGGGCGTCCGGTGTACTCGTACCGTTTGTCTATCGTACACTTTTGGGCACTTATCGCCCTGTATATTTGGGCTGGCCCACACCACCTGCACTATACTGCGCTACCTGACTGGACCCAGTCATTGGGTATGGTAATGTCTGTTGTGCTATTTGTACCCAGCTGGGGTGGCATGATCAACGGTATTATGACGCTATCCGGTGCCTGGCATAAACTTAAAACTGACCCTATTCTGCGTTTCCTTATCGTGTCGCTGTCGTTCTATGGCATGTCGACCTTTGAAGGCCCGATGATGGCAATTAAATCGGTTAATGCCCTGTCTCATTACACCGATTGGACCATTGGCCACGTACATTCCGGCGCCTTAGGTTGGGTAGCGATGATCTCTATCGGCGCGCTCTATCACTTGATACCGGTTTTGTATAATCAGGGCCGTATGTACAGTATTTCATTGATCAATACTCACTTTTGGTTACACACCATTGGCGTAGTGCTGTATATCGTCGCAATGTGGATCTCCGGTATTACTCAGGGCATGATGTGGAGTGCTGTAAATACTGACGGCACCCTGACTTATAGCTTCGTGCAAAGTCTGGAAGCATCCAAGCCATTCTATCTGATGCGCTTTATCGGTGGTGTCTTCGTCGTTGCCGGTATGCTGCTGATGGCGTACAACGTATATAAAACGGTACGTGCTAAAGATGAGTCGTTACAACCTGTGCCTGCGGCCGCGTAAGAGGTAAATCATGTCGAACAAGAATCATCATGAAAAAATTGAAAAAAGCGTTGGCCTGCTGGGTATTCTCACTATCGTAGCCATTAGTTTTGGTACGCTGGTGTTAATTACACCACTGTTTTTTCTGGACGAAACCACTCAGCCAGTAGATGGCATGATGCCTTATACAGCGCTGCAGTTGGAAGGCCGTGATATCTACATCCGTGAAGGCTGTGTCGGCTGTCACAGCCAGATGGTACGTCCGTTCCGGGCCGAAGTTGAACGCTATGGCCACTATTCTGTTGCCGGTGAAAGTGTTTGGGACCACCCCTTCCTGTGGGGTTCTAAGCGCACCGGCCCGGATCTAGCCCGTGTCGGCCAACGTTACAGTGATGACTGGCATTATGCGCACATGATGGACCCTCGCTCTGTCGTACCGCAGTCGAATATGCCTGCATTCCCGTGGTTGGATAAAAATATTCTCGACGGCAAGCATACAGCGAAAAAGATGGCTGTTATGCGCAAGTACAATGTGCCTTACACCGATGAAGATATCGCCGGCGCCGCTGAAGCGGTAAAAGGTAAAACCGAAATGCAAGCGTTGATTGCGTACCTGCAATCGCTTGGCACACACCTGAAGTAATGCTCATGGAATATGCAACGTTACACAGTATTTTTACGGTGATTCTGTTTGTCGGTTTTGTAGCCTTTGTTATTTGGGCGTACGGTAAAAAACGTAAATCAGACTTTGATCAGGCGGCAAATCTGGTATTTGACGACGAACAGAAAGCAGCACATAAAAACAAACAGGAGTCAGATCATGAGTAGCTTTTGGAGTGCTTGGATCATAGTGTTAACCCTACCGGTGCTGATTGGCTGCGCCGTGTTGTTAAAATGGAACCTTACCAATCATGTAGGTGTGCCGGAAGACCAGAACACCGGCCACGAAGCAGATGGCATTGAAGAAATTAACAATCCCCTGCCGCGCTGGTGGACATACATGTTTGTGTTAACACTGGTGTGGTCAGTCTATTACCTGGCGGCATATCCTGGTTTGGGCAACTGGAAAGGCTTCTTAGGCTGGACCAGCTCTAATCAGGGGGTTAAATCTCTGGAAGAGTCCCGTTTAGCAGTCGAACACGGCAAAGCAGAAGGCTTAAATGTGCAACTTGATCGTGAAGTCGCACGCGCTGAAGATGTCTATGGCCCGGTATTTCAGCAATTTGCTAAACGCGATGTGCTTGATCTGGCTTATGACGATAATGCAATTAAAATCGGTCAACGTCTGTTTTTGCAAAACTGCGCGCTTTGTCATGGTTCAGATGCTCGTGGCCAGCAAGGCTTTCCGAATTTAACCGACAACGACTGGCTATACGGCGGCACACCAGACAAGATTAAAGAAACCTTGTTATATGGCCGCAAAGCCGCAATGCCTGGCTGGTCTGATGCACTGGGTGAGCAAGGCATTAAAGAGATGACGGCGTATGTACTTAGCTTGTCTGGCCGAACGGTGAATGACCGGGAAGCCGAAGCCGGCAAAGCCAAATTTGCACTGTGTGCGGCGTGTCACGGTGCTGATGGCAAAGGCAGTCTGGCGCATAATTTGCCGTTTGGTGCACCGAATCTGACCGACAATATTTGGTTATATGGCGGTTCAGCTGCGGCAGTGACTGAAACGTTAACGAAAGGCCGCAATGGCCAGATGCCAGCGTTTAAGCAGACATTGGGTGAAGACAAAGTGCATATTCTAACCGCCTACATCTACCGCTTATCCCATCCAGATAAGCCGGATAGCCAATAGTACGCTGTTAATCTATATGTATTTATAAGCCCCTTTTTGGGGCTTATTGCTATATTTTCTGAGGTTGCCATGCAACAAGATACAAAACCCTGGTACAAACAGTTTTGGCCCTGGCTGCTGATTGCCATTCCGGTGTTCACAATACTTAAAGCTGTGCACACGGTTATTATTATGCAGCAGCACTCACCCGAGCTGGTGGTAGACGATTATTATAAAGCCGGCCGGGCCATCAATATGCAGCTGGCAAAATACCGTGAAGCGGCTGTGCGAAACCTGCAGGCGTCTGTGCTAATCGCCGGCAATAAAGCAGTAGTAAGCTTTGCTAATAACGCGGTATTAGAAAATGAGATACACCTGGATTTTTATCATCCCACTATTGCTGAACGTGATTTTGCGCTAGATGCACAACGCAGCGGTGAGCTGCTGTACGTGGCCACACTACCACTGACGCCAACAGGAAAGTGGCAATTAGTTGTATCTGATGCTTCAAATGAATGGAAGCTACGCGCTACGCTGACGCTGCCGGCGACGACAGAAATTAAATTAGGTTACTGACAGGACGGCTGAGTGAGCGCAATACGCTGTTTCCACTGCAACGAAGCCGTACCGGCAGGTTTTAATTTCAGCTGCGAATTTGACGGCGAACTGCGGCAATTTTGCTGCGCGGGCTGTCTTGCTGTTGCTACCACCATAATTGAAGGCAATCTGGCTGATTATTATCGTTTTCGCACTGCGCCGGCACTGCAGGCTAATGCGATGCCAGCCGAACTGACTGCAAAGCTGGCAGAATTTGATGCACCGGAGATTCTGGATGATATTAGCCGGCAACAAGGTGAGCTCACCGAAATTGAATTGTCGGTCAGCGGCATCAGCTGTGCAGCCTGTGCCTGGTTAATTGAAAAGCAGTTAAAGCAATTGCCGGCTGTGCATCAAGTCAATGTTAACTCGGCTACCCAGCGCTGCCATCTGACATGGCAGGCCAAAGACACGCCACTGAGTT
>JBFKFH010000243.1:0-4468 GCA_041618685.1 Rheinheimera sp. | reverse complement strand
TCTTTACTGCTGTTACCAACCAGTAAATTGGGGTCGTTGAATTTCAGTTTGGATTTGAGCATCTTATCCAGAACTTGAGGGGAGATTTTACAACCACAGCCTGCACCGTGGCTGTATTCAGTTAATTTAAATACGGATAAATCTGGCATATAAACACTTTACTAACACACAATAGCGCCAACATAACTAAAGCCTTGTCACAAGACAAGGCACAGTTTGTGTTCAAACGTATTCAGGGCGTAATTTTATACAGCACATTGACTGATTTTTGCAGCGTAATATAACGCGGCAACACCAAGTTATTGCCACCGTCGGCCATCTCTGCCGTTTTATGCATAGCGCCATAGCTTACCGCGCCCGCGCCGAAACCAAAATCTGCTGCCAGCTGGCCCCAGCCTGAAGCTTCGCTGATAGCAAAGACAGCCGAAATTTTCACCCCCTGCGCAGCGGCCAACCGCTCTGCCCGCTGGCGGGCATCAGCGCCAGCCTGACGGCTCAATTTTAGTTCATGCTGCTCGCGCTGACTGCTGTCAAAACTGCCATGAATAGAAAAAATCTGCGGCTGTTTAAACAGATAATCCATAATAGCCACATAGTTTGTTAACTGATGCAGCGTGATGCTAATTGGCTGACTGGCTTCATACCCGGTAATCGTTCGGTCGTTATAATCTTTGTGTAACGCGTCTTTGTTTATTTGTGCCGCATCAATGTCGGCCTCTGTCACACCCTGGCTGGCCAAAAATTGCATCAGCTCCCGCCCCTGCCGGTATACCGCCTCTGTGGCTGTATCAGCCTTTGCTGCCGTCTGCCGAATAACGAACTGAATGCGGGCTTTATCAGGCGCGACCTCCAGATGGGCCTCCCCGCTTACATTGATAAATGGGAAATCAGGTAACGGGCTGGCTGCAGCACTGATGGCCAGACTTAACGCTACGGCAGTAAATACGGTTGCTAATTTCATAATCACCTCGTTACTTTCGCTTGTTCAACATGCATGTCGCCGCGGTATTACAACAAATTCAATGCGGCAAAGTTGTCATTATTTGTAGCCTAGCTTGTGTTTAGATTCATTTTATTTATACACTGCGGCAATCAAATGTTTAAAGGAAATACGCATGTCTGTTAGATTACTTCCACTTGCCGCCGGCTTGTTTTGCAGCAGCTATTTGATGGCTGCCACCGATACTTACACCTATGCCAACTATGACACTGTGGTGGTTAGCCATTTGCAGCTGGATTTAGCGATAGACTTTGAACAAAAAGCGTTAACCGGCTTTGCTGATTTAAGCTTAAATTGGCTCAATGACACGGCTAAACACATAGTACTGGATACGCGCGATCTGGTGATCGAACGGGTTTATGCCAAGCGGGCGGATGGCAGCTGGCAAAAAGTGCCGTTTACACTGGCCACACGTGATGACGTGCTGGGTAGCAAACTTAGCATCACCCCGTCGTTTCGCGCACAAACGGTACGTATCTACTACCGCTCAACCGACAAAGCATCAGGTTTGCAATGGTTAACCCCGGAACAAACAGCAGGCAAGCAACTGCCCTTTATGTTTAGTCAGAACCAGGCAATCCATGCCCGCAGCTGGATCCCGATTCAGGATACGCCGGCCGTACGCATGACATACAATGCCCGCATCACAACACCGGACAATATTCTGGCTGTAATGAGCGCCAATAACGAACCAGACACCGCGCGCGATGGCGATTATCAGTTTTCAATGCCACAAGCCATTCCGCCTTATTTAATTGCGATTGCCGCCGGCGATTTGCATTTTAAAGCCATGAGCGCACAGACCGGCGTGTATTCAGAGCCCTATATTCTCGATGCAGCTACCAAGGAGTTTGCCAGCACGCAGCAAATGATCGACGCCAACGAGCCAATGTATGGCGAGTACCGCTGGGGCCGCTACGATTTGCTGATGCTACCGCCAAGCTTTCCATTCGGTGGCATGGAAAACCCGAGGTTATCCTTTATCACGCCGACAGTGGTTGCCGGCGACAGCAGCCTGGTGAATTTAATTGCCCACGAGCTGGCACATTCCTGGTCAGGCAATCTGGTGACCAATGCCACCTGGCGCGACCTATGGCTGAATGAAGGTTTCACCTCATACGTTGAAAACCGCATTATGGAACAGGTATACGGCACCGATCGCGCGGTTATGGAGCAGGCGCTATCGGTACAGGATTTAAAGGCCGAGCTGGCAGAATTACCCGCGGCAGACAGCATTTTACATATTGATTTACAAGGCCGCGATCCGGATGACGCCTTTAGCGGCGTACCCTATATCAAAGGGCAGCTGTTTTTAATGTTTCTGGAACAGAAATTTGGTCGCGAAAAATTCGATAGCTTTGTAAAAGGTTACTTTAACCATTTTGCATTCCAAAGCATTACCACTGACGCCTTTATCGGTTATCTGAAGCAACACTTATTGCAAAAATATCCCGGTGTGGTCAGCGAAGCTGAAATTAACGAATGGATTTTTTCTCCCGGCTTACCAGCAGCGACACCGGCCCCGGTATCTGATGCGTTTGATAAGGTGGCCGCACACAGTACCCATTGGTTAAATGGCAGCAGCACGCTGGCACAGCTGCCAACCGCGAGCTGGACCGTGCATGAGTGGTTGTATTTTATTAATAATCTGCCGCTTAATATCGCCCCTCAACGGATGGCCGAACTTGATGCGACCTTTGATTTAACCCACTCGACTAATGCCGAAATAGCCCATGCCTGGTATCTGCTTGCGCTGCGCACCGGCTATCAGGAAATTGCCCCGGCACTGGAGCAGTACCTGATTAACATTGGCCGACGCAAATTAATCATCCCGCTGTATAAGCAATTGGCTGAAACCGCGCCGGGGCTGGCATTTGCCCGCGCTGTCTATAAAAAGGCCCGGCCGGGCTACCACCCACTGGCACAGGGCTCGGTAGACGAGCTGTTAAAATAGGTCTTTTATTAGCCCCGCTCTGCGGGGCTAATAGTGCAACGAAAACACTGATCCTGATTCTCTACACAGCGTAACAAGTCAATAGCATAGGTGCAGGTGAAGGCTGAGTTAACATGAAAAAATTGTTTTATGATGGTAGTTGCTCACTGTGCCAGCGCGAAATTTCCTGGTTACGGCCCAAGCTAACACCGCACCTGGATCTGGTCGATATCAGCGATGTCGCTTTTACCGGCTATAAGGGCGTGAATAAAGCTACCATGATGAGACATATTCATTTGTGGCACCATGACCATTTTATTACCGGGATCGACGCCAGCCTGCACTACTGGCAGTTAGCTGGCCATCGCTGGATTGTCACCTTGTTACGCCTGCCGCTATGCTACTGGATTGCAACTAAGGCCTACGCATTTTGGGCCAGCCGACGCGCCCGTTGCAGTGTAAACAAAGAATGTAAACTGCCATGAGCCGGCGACGAAACAAACAACGAACAACGAGTAAGAGTACCGAAGCAGCCGACTGGCAAATTCAAGCGCTTCATCAGGCAATGGCTGATAAATTGCTGGCTGAACCGGAGCGTCTCGCCGACATCAAACTGAAGCTTGAGCAACGTTATCAGGCCGGGCAACTACGTCATAGTGGCTATATTCACTGGCACAGCGTGCTGGATACTATTGATGAACCGCAGTTATTCCGCCAGGAATTGCTTAGTAATGACGCCCGAATGCGAAAACTGCGCAGACGCACCATTTTGGTAGGGGTATTAACGGAAGCAGAACGACAACAGGTGTTGTCAACTCTTGCTGCTTTGGTCGTCTAACAACCACTCCCGCTCAATGCATTGCGCCAGATGCTGATCAATAAACTGTGTTAACGAGTGCGCCGCGTACGACATACGCTTTTCGGCATTACGCACCAGATACCAGTGACTGTTCAGTGGAAAGCCCTGCACGTCCAGCACGGCCAGCTTTTCGCGGCCTTCAAGTAATGTATGAGCTGAGATAACTGACAATCCTAACCCCGCCGCGACGCTTAACCGTATCGCTTCATTACTTTCTATCTGCATGCTGTGACTCAATTCTACGCCCTGACTGCTCAGCCAGGCTTCAAACATCTGCCGGGTGGCACTGCCTGGCTCGCGCAATAAAAACCGCTCTTGTTTTAACTCAGAAAAATGCAGTGGTTGTTTTGCCGCAGCCCAATGCTCCAGTGGCGCAATAAGCTGTAAGGGGTTTTTTACAATCGGCGTTGCCACCACGTGTTCACCACTGGGCGGATGACTAAACAGGTATATATCATCCTGCAGCTGACTGAAGCGGTTTAAAATATGGGCGCGGTTACCGATGTGCAACGTCACTTCAATATGGGGGAATTGCCGGTAAAACGGACCGAGAATACGTGGCATCAAATATTGTGCAGTATTAACTACAGCAATACTCAAACTGCCCCGCCGGCCGCTGTTTAGCTCACTTAACTCGCTGTTAAGATCGTCAAAGCGGCTAAGTACATCACCTGCG
>JBFKFH010000242.1:0-4491 GCA_041618685.1 Rheinheimera sp. | reverse complement strand
TTTTCCCGGTAAAGTGGTAAATAGTGACGGTTGGTGTGCGGCCTGGGCAAAAAAACCAGCTTAGCAGAAGCAGGCCCGCTGTTGCGGGCCTGTATTATTAACACTCGATGATATTAACGGCTAAACCACCGCGCGAGGTTTCTTTATATTTGGTCTGCATATCTTTGCCGGTGTCCCACATGGTTTTTATCACCTTATCCAGTGATACCTTGTGATCGCCACTACCGCGCAATGCCAAGCGTGACGCGTTAATAGCCTTTACTGCACCCATGGCGTTACGCTCAATACAGGGCACCTGTACCAAACCACCAACCGGATCGCAGGTTAAGCCCAGGTTATGTTCCATACCAATTTCGGCGGCGTTCTCAACATGCTGGGCACTGCCGCCCTGAATTTCAGTTAACGCTGCAGCAGCCATCGAGCAGGCAACACCTACTTCACCCTGACAGCCTACTTCGGCACCGGAAATAGAGGCATTTTTCTTATACAAAATGCCAATTGCGGCAGCGGTAAGCAGATATTGCACGGCAATGTCCGGCGTCACCGGCTGAATAAATTTATCGTAGTACATTAACACCGCAGGAATAATGCCAGCTGCGCCGTTAGTGGGCGCGGTAACCACACGGCCACCAGCGGCATTTTCTTCATTTACTGCCAGAGCAAACAAGTTTACCCAGTCCATTACCTGCAGTGGGTCATTACTTTTTTCTGCCATTAAGCGTTTGTACAGCGCTGGCGCGCGGCGTTTTACTTTTAAACCACCGGGCAAAATACCTTCGGTTTTAATGCCGCGTTCAACACAGGCGCGCATAGTCAGCCAGATATTGTTCAGCTGGTCGGTTATTTGCGCCGGCGTACGCAGCACTTTTTCATTTTCCAACATTAACCCGGCAATCGATAAGCCGTGCTCTTTACACAACGCCAGCATTTCAGCGCCGGACTCAAACGGATAGGGTGGCGGGTTATCTGCGGCAAACTGGCTGGCGGCTTCTTTTTCTTTCGCAAAATCTTCGGCTTTAACGATAAAGCCACCGCCAATAGAGAAATAGACATCGCTGAGTACGATATTTTTTGCCTTATCAAAGGCTATAAGCTCCATACCGTTGGAGTGTTCTTTTAATGTTTTACGCCGGTGAAACACAATAGCGCCCTCACGCGGGAAGCTAACCGGCTGCTGCTTGGCTAAGCGGATTTGTTGCTCGTCTTCTACCTGCTTTAACAAACCCGGTACGGTATCAGGGTCTACCGTTTCCGGCAGATAACCGGCCAGGCCTAAAATAACGGCTTTACCGGTACCATGACCAATACCGGTTTGCCCCAGCGAGCCAAACAGTTCTACCTTTACGCTGGCAACGTTTTCCAGCAGGCCTTTGTCGGCTAAATCGTCGGTAAATTTTTTCGCTGCCCGCATCGGGCCAACAGTATGCGAGCTGGACGGGCCGATGCCGATACTGAACATATCAAATGCGCTAATGATCATAATGAATTCTGGCAATCCTTTATCAAAGTGGGCTTATTGTAACGGAACGCAGGCGCTTCTGTAAGTGAGCGTGTAACTGGTCGGTGCTTATTACATCAGGCCAGCTGTAAACATAACCGATGCAAAATGGCGGCGGTGGCGCCCCAGATAAACTTATCCTGATAGGGCATGGCGTGCAGATGCTGTACTTTACCACGTAGCGGCAGGCTGAACTGATGGCGGTTTTCCTGCTGTAAAAAGTGCGTTAGAGGCACTTCGAAAATACCGGCAACTTCGTCGGCCTGTAAAATCCAGCTGCTTTGTGGTTTTAGCAGCCCAACCCAGGGCTCGATACTAAAGCCGGTGCTGGTAGGCTGCAGCGGCAGGCGGCCCAATAGTTCTACTTCGGCCGGCAGCAAGCCAATTTCTTCGTGTGCTTCACGCAGCGCTGCTGCAGCGCTTTGCTCGCCAGCTTCAATACGGCCGCCGGGAAAGCTGATTTGCCCCGGATGATGGCGTAAATGCAGGGCACGTTGGGTAAATAAAATATGCAGTTTATCGCCGTAATCTATTACCGGCACTAACACCGCGGCCTGATGTTTGTCGGTTTTGGGCATGGCCTCAGCAAAGGCCGCCGGCTGCAGCATAAAGCGTTGGCGAAACTCAGCGGCCCGCATCAGTCCCTGGCCCGTTGTGCCAGTACTGGCAGTATTTTATTGACCTTATCCAGGGTTTCCTGATATTCGCTGTCGACGTCTGAGTCGGCGACAATGCCGCCTCCGGCCTGACAATAAATCTGACCGTCGCTGCAAATTAGCGTGCGAATAGCAATATTGGTGTCCATGTCGCCGCGGCTATTGATATAGCCTATAGCGCCGCAGTACACCGAACGGCGCTGAGGCTCTAGCTGTTCAATAATTTCCATTGCCCGCACCTTAGGTGCACCGGTAATAGAGCCGCCCGGGAAGGCGCCGCGCAGTAGATCACAGGCAGTGTATTGCGGCGCTAAGGTGCCGGTAACGGTGCTGACCAGATGATGTACTGCCGGAAAGCTTTCAATGGCGAACAACTGAGGTACGGCAACAGAGCCGGGCTGACAGACTTTACCTAAATCGTTTCGTAATAAGTCGACTATCATCACGTTTTCAGCGCGATCTTTTTCTGACTGGCGCAGGTTGTCGGCTTCTACTTGGTCTGTCATCGGGCAAAGACCACGCGGCCGGGTGCCTTTTATGGGCTTGGTTTCAACCTGGTTGTCGCGCAGCTGTAAAAACCGCTCTGGTGAAATGCTTAGCACGGCACCTTGTGGCAAGCGGATAAAACCGGAGAACGGCGCGGCGTTTTTGTCTCGCAGCTGCAAGTAGGCTTGCCATTCGTCGCCCTGATAACCGGCGTTAAAGCGCTGGGTCAGGTTTATCTGATAACAGTCACCGCTAAGCAGATAGCGTTGCACCTGCAAAAATCGCCGGGTATAACCGGCTTTATCCATATTAGATTGCCACTCGCTGGTTAGTTTGAAGCCGGCGGTTGCGGCAACTGGCTGTTCCAGCCGGCGTTTTAGCTTGTGCCAGCCAGCTTCAGCATTGCCCTGATAATCGACATACCACAAACACTGCTGCTGTTTATCCAGTACCAGCGCCCAGCGATAAAAACCAATTGCCATATCGGGCAAAGCAATGTCGGCTGTTGCTGTTTCTGGCAGTGTTTCAACATAGCGGCCAAGATCATAACCAAAGTAACCCAAAGCCCCACCGACAAAAGGCAGGGTGCTGTCGCTGGCGTTAGGGAAGTAACGTTTTAATGCACAGTTGAGTACGGTAAATGGATCTTGTTGATACGAATGCTGACCCGTTTCATCGGTCAAAATGCTGATGCCATGTCGGGCTTCTAACGTGGCGACAGGTTCCGCTACCATGATGTCGTAACGGCTATTTACATGGTCGCGCGCCGCCGAGTCGAGCAACATGGCCCAACTCTGATCGGCAAAATGGCCAAACAAGCTAAGTAAGTTGGCCGGCGTAGTGCCAAAAGTTTCAGGCGGAATAAGGTACTGCTGCATGAATGGGGCTAGCCGCTGTTTCTGATGCGCGCTATCATACCAGCACCGACACTAATAGTTAAACACGGCGCTGCCACAGGCGTCAGAGGACAGGTAAACATGACGGTTATTCGCCAGCAAGATTTTATCGACAGCATTGAAGATGCACTGCAATACATCTCTTATTATCACCCATTGGATTTTATTAAAGCGCTGGAAGTGGCGTACCACAAAGAGCAAAATCAGGCGGCAAAAGATGCCATCGCGCAAATTCTGATTAATTCGCGCATGTCGGCTGAAGGCCACCGGCCAATTTGTCAGGACACCGGTATTGTGACCTGCTTTGTTAAGATTGGCATGGATGTAAAGTGGGATAAAACCGATTTAACAGTGCAGGAAATGGTAAATGAAGGTACCCGTCGTGCCTACCTGAACCCGGATAACCCGTTACGGGCATCTATTGTTGCCGACCCGGCAGGTAGCCGGAAAAACACTAAAGACAATACCCCTGCGGTAGTACATATCGATTTAGTTGCCGGCCATCATGTTGAAGTGATGATAGCGGCCAAAGGTGGCGGCTCAGAAAATAAAACCAAAATGGCCATGTTAAACCCGTCTGATTCCATCGTGGATTGGGTGCTGGAAACACTACCGAAAATGGGCGCCGGCTGGTGTCCGCCGGGCATGCTGGGTATTGGCATCGGTGGTACAGCCGAGAAGGCTGCGGTATTGGCCAAAGAAGCATTAATGGAACCGGTAGACATTCAGGAACTGATTTCCAAAGGTGCAGAAACAGCCGATGAAAAACTGCGTTTAGAGCTGTATGAAAAAGTAAACAAGCTGGGCATTGGGGCTCAGGGCTTAGGCGGGTTAACCACGGTGGTGGACGTGAAAATTAACAGTGTACCGACCCATGCTGCGTCGTTGCCGGTAGTCATGATCCCAAACTGCGCCGCCACGCGCCATCTGCATTTTCATTTAGATGGCAGCGGCC
>JBFKFH010000241.1:0-4511 GCA_041618685.1 Rheinheimera sp. | reverse complement strand
GGCGTTAGTGCCTGCGCCAGTTGCGTGACGTTTTCCAGTTGCTGCTCACTGCCAAAAAAAGCCGCTGCTGCCGTAGACACAATAGCGATGGAAATTAATCCGCCCAAGGGTATCGCCACCTTGATGTCTTGCCTTGCTTCGCGCAGCGCTATATCAGTATTGCATTCTGCCTTGGGCCATTTCTGTGCGGCCGCAGCCGCATGCAAAAACAGCGAATACGGCACCACAGTAGTGCCAATCAGCGCCACGACGTTTAGTACGGCACCGGCCGGAATGGACGGCCACAGAGCGCCTTGCAGCATCGCGGCCACGTCGGGCCGGGTTAGCAGCATAGTACCAACAAACGCCAGACTCATCAGTAGCACCAGTACCACCAGACAGCGCTCAATCACTTTGTATTGGCCAAACCACAGCACGGTGGCGGCGATAGTACCTAATAATAGTGCCCAGGGGTTAAGCGAGCTGATATTACGCCAGCCTCGCAACAAGGCGGTATCGGCAAACAACGCATCGGCGCCTAATGCCGCCCCACTGATATTCCCCCCCTGATAGGCACTGTTACCTACAACAATTGCCGCCACGATTAACAATAACAAGCTGCCGCGTAACAACGGTTGTTGCACCAGTGCGCGCAGGTTCTCACCCAGGCCTTGCCCGGTGACAATACCCAGCCGGGCTGCCATTTCCTGCAATATCATGGTGGCAAGCACGGAAAATACCAGCGCCCACAACAAGGCATAGCCGTAGTTTGCGCCGGCTAATGACGCGGTAACAACAGTGCCGGGACCAATAAACGCGGCAGTTACCAGGGTTGCCGGGCCAAACAGGGATTTCTTTTGTGCTACGCGGGCTTGCATACTAAACCAATCGAAATGTGAACAGTGGCGCTACCTTAGCATAACGCGCCGTCATCCGGTCAAGCAGCATGACGCATCGGCTAACGGTTAGCCGGTATTTAGCCGGGCCTGACATCAATTGTTACAACCGGCTGTTTTATCGACAGGCAGCATTGTGTTTTACTTGACAGTAACTCAGCACCACAACAACAGGGATTTATCATGTTTAAACCACGTTACCTCGCGTTGCTCTGCGCACTGGCGACAGCCACCACGGCAGCCAGTGAAGGCACACGTTTATTGCGCCAGCCGGACATTTCCGACCAGCATTTAACCTTCGTCTATGGCGGCGATATCTGGGTTAGCGACACCAATGGTGAAAACCCTCGCCAGCTTACCAGCCATCCGGCCGATGAATTTGCGCCGCATTTCTCACCCGATGGCAACTGGATAGCGTTCTCTGCCAGCTATGATAACAATACCGATGTGTACCTGATGCCAGCAACCGGTGGCGCGGCGACCCGGCTGACATATCATCCCGGCGCTGACACAGTGAACGGCTGGAGCCCGGATGGTAAACACGTCATTTTTGCCTCCAACCGCGAAGTGGCTAACAGCCGCAGCAACCAGTTATTTAAAGTGCCGCTCAGCGGTGGTTACGAGCAAAAGCTAATGCAAGCTGTAGCCTTTGAGGGAGAGCTGAACGCCAGCGGTAATAAGCTAGCCTACCGGCCAAACAATATGGCCTTTAGTGGCACCAGCGGCTGGCGCCTGCACCGTGGCGGCAGCACACCTCCGGTTTGGATCATCGATTTAGCAAAGCAGCAACTGGAAAAAATCCCCCACCCGAATGCCAACGAGTTTAATCCGTTCTGGCTTGGCGATACGGTGTATTTCCTGTCAGACCGCGACAACACCGCGGTCAACCTGTTTCGCTATCGCAACAAACAGGTCGAGCAGCTGACACACAATAAAGATTGGGATTTAAAAAGCGCCGCCGGCCACGGCAACGCCATTGTGTATGAAGCCGGCGGTTTGTTATACCGGTTTGACACCAACAGTGGCCAAAGCACGCCGATAACCGTGCATATTCACACCCAGTCGGCTCAAAAGCGGCCGCAATGGAAAGACGCCAGCAAAAGCCTGACCAGCGCGCGTTTATCGGCCACCGGCCAACGTGTGGTGGTAAGCGCCCGTGGTGATATTTTTACTGTGCCGGTAGAAGATGGCAGCAGCCGTAATCTGACACACAGTAGCGGCGTACGCGAATTTGACGGCTTATGGAGCCCGGATGGCAACAAAGTGGCCTATATTTCTGACGCCGGCAATAAGCATCAGCTGGTGTTGGAAACACAAGACGGGTTAAGCAACGCCGAGGTATATCCGCTGGCCGACAGCGGTTACTTTAATCTGCTGGCGTTCTCACCCAACGGCAACCTAATTGTCTATCAGGACAACCATCTGAACCTGTATGCCTTTGATCTGAATAAAAAACGCAGCCAGAAACTGGATAGCACAGCGCGTCGGGCCGGCTTTGATGTGTCGTTTTCACCGGATAGCCGTTATCTAGCTTACACTGTCAGCGGCGAAAATTATTTCGCGCAAATAAAGCTGTTCGACTTCAATACCAATACCAGCACCCTGATAACCGATAGCATGAGCCACGCAGAAAGCCCGGTTTTCACGCAGGACTACCTGTATTTTACCGCTTCAGTGAATACCGGGCCGTCCCAGGTGGGGTTAGATTTATCTACCCGCGAACGGCCGGTACGAAAAGCCATTTATGCCTATGTGCTGGACAGCAACGGCAAATCACCTCTGCTACCGGCTAGCGGTGACGAACCGGTGAAAACCGACACGAAAAAAGACGACAAAAGCAGCAAAAAGTCGGCAAAAGACGATAAAGCCGAGACAAAAGCAGTGAAAGTAGACCTGGATGGTTTGCAAAACCGCATCGTTGCACTGCCGGTCGCCGAGCGTAACTATGACAGCCTGGCTGTAGCCAGCGATGGGGCGTTATTTTACCTGGAACGCACCCAGCCGGGTGCCAGCAACGAATTGCCGGGCAGTAATGATCAAAACAACGCCAGCTTATACCGGTTCGATTTTGACAAAAAAGAAGCCAGCAGCGTTAAAGCGGGCATTGCCAACTACAGCCTGAGCAATGACGGTAAAAAACTATTACTGGTTAGCATGCCAAATAAGTTGGAAGTATCGGACGCCGCCGCCAAACTGGACGCCAAAGCTGTTGCGCTATCTGAAGTACGCAGTTTTGTTGACCCGGCGCAGGAATGGCAACAAATTTTTAATGATGCCTGGCGCATGCAGCAAGAGTACTTCTACGATGCCAAAATGCACGGCATAAACTGGCAGGCAATATATGACAAGTACCAGCCGCTACTGGCACATGTGCAGCGCCGGGAAGATTTAAACGACGTGCTGGTCGATATGATTGCCGAGCTGCAAGTCGGCCACAACCGCATTGGCGGTGGCGACGTGCATAAAGAGCGCGACAGTAACATGGGGCTGCTGGGAGCTGATTTCACAATCAGTAACGACCGGTATCAGTTTACGACGGTGTATCAGGGCGACCGCTGGAGCCCATTCTTGCAGGCACCATTAAATGTGCCCGGTGCCCGTGCCAAAGCCGGCGATTATCTGCTGGCCATTAACGGCCGTGAGCTTAGCGCCAGCGATAATATCTATGCCTTTTTAGATAACACTGTGGGCAAGCAAGTGGTGCTTAGCATTGCCGACGATGCCAAAGGCAAAAACCGTCGCAATATCACTGTGCAACCGGTAGCGAACGAACGCGAATTACGGCTATGGCATTGGGTAGAGCAAAACCGTAAGTTGGTGGCAGAGAAAACCAATAATCAGGTGGCCTATGTCTATCTGCCCAATACTGCAGACGGCGGTTTCTATTTCTTTAACCGGATGTTTTTCGCCCAAACCAATAAGCCAGCGGTTATTCTGGATGAGCGCAAAAACGGCGGCGGTCAGGCGGCTAACTACATCACTGACATTCTTAGCCGGCCGTTTTTATCCGGCTGGAAAGACCGCGATGGCCTAACCTTTACTACACCGGGCGCTGGTATTTATGGCCCTAAAACCATGCTGATTGATCAGGACGCCGGCTCAGGTGGCGACTTCCTACCCTGGGCGTTTAAGCGCTTAGGCTTAGGTAAAACCATTGGCACCCGTACCTGGGGTGGGCTAATTGGCATTGCCACCAACCCGGCCATGATAGACGGCGGCTTCCATGTAGTACCGTTCTTCCGTTTCTATACACCGGATGGTGAATGGCGGGTAGAAAACGAAGGCGTTGCACCAGATATCGAGGTAGAGCTAGACCCTATCGCCGTGAACAAAGGCATAGACGTACAGCTCGAGCGCGCTATCGAGCATACGCTGAGCGAACTAAAAGCCAACCCACCAGCAGACCATAGCAAAGCCCCGGCCATGCCGACCAAGCTAGGTATGTAAGCATCGGCTTAAAAGCAATGCAGCATAGAAAAGCCGCAGTTATGCGGCTTGTTGTTGCATGATGTGGTGTTGCAACGCCAGGGCAGCACGTTGCAATTGCAAAAACACGCTACTGTCTTTTACCTGCTGATATTGGAAGTCGAATACCTGGTGAAAATTTGGTACTGATAAGCTGCCGCTGAGCTTGGC
>JBFKFH010000240.1:0-4521 GCA_041618685.1 Rheinheimera sp. | reverse complement strand
GCCGCGCGCAAAGCTGCACAATTGAGTAACCCCCGTACAGAGCCACTACCGATTACTCCACTGGACGAGAAAACTGAAGCGAAAGCCTTTTACAGTGTCGACACGCTGGCCGATGAACATTTGTCATTCAGTGCTATTGATGAGCCGGATACACAGCGCTGGGGTGAAACGTTGCAGCAGCTGGATATGCCAACTGAACCAGACGTTACGACGGTGCTGTCTGAGTTGGCAGAAGATGATGATGATGGTGAAGAGGTGTCTCATCAGCTGGAAGAGCTGCCATCGCTGGCATTATTAGACCGGCCGGATAAAGCGGTAAACCCGATAGATCCGGCTGATCTAGAGCGGGTATCTCGTTTAGTAGAAGCTAAACTGCTTGATTTCAACGTTGAAGCTAAAGTCGTTGGGGTGCATCCAGGCCCTGTTGTAACCCGGTTTGAGCTGGATTTAGCTCCCGGCGTAAAGGTTAGTAAAATTACCGGCTTGTCGAAAGACTTAGCCCGGTCATTATCTGCAATCAGTGTGCGTGTTGTTGAGGTTATTCCTGGTAAATCTTTTATCGGGTTGGAATTGCCCAACCAGCACCGCGAAATAGTGCGACTGTCAGAAGTTATTGGTGATGAGATTTTTGATAACTCTAAATCCCCGCTGACAATGGTGTTGGGTAAAGACATTGCTGGTAAGTCGGTAGTGGCTGATTTAGCCAAAATGCCTCATTTGCTGGTAGCGGGTACCACAGGTTCGGGTAAGTCGGTTGGTGTTAACGTCATGATCTGTAGCTTGTTATACAAATCTACTCCTGAAGATGTTCGCTTTTTAATGATCGACCCCAAAATGCTGGAGTTATCAATATATGAAGGTATACCGCATCTGTTAACTGAAGTGGTTACCGACATGAAGGATGCCGCTAACGGCCTGCGTTGGTGTGTTGGTGAAATGGAGCGCCGCTATAAACTGATGTCGGCATTGGGTGTACGTAATTTAAAAGGCTATAACGCCAAAGTAAAAGAAGCTATTGCAGAGGGCTCGCCATTAAAAGACCCACTATGGCGGCCATCTGATGACATGCGTACTGAAGCACCAATGCTAGAGAAGTTGCCTTCTATCGTCGTGGTTATCGATGAATTTGCTGACATGATGATGATTGTTGGTAAAAAAGTGGAAGAGCTGATCGCCCGTATAGCGCAAAAGGCGCGGGCAGCGGGTATTCACCTTATCCTGGCAACACAGCGGCCATCAGTCGATGTTATCACTGGCTTGATTAAAGCCAATATTCCGACGCGTATCGCCTTTCAGGTGTCATCGAAAATAGACTCCCGTACCATTTTGGATCAACAAGGTGCCGAGAGCCTGCTGGGGCAGGGTGACATGTTGTATCTGCCGCCTGGCTCGGGCGTACCAAACCGCGTGCACGGTGCTTTCGTTGATGATCATGAAGTGCATGCCGTGGTTGCTGATTGGAAGAAGCGTGGACGGCCCAATTATATTGCTGAAATTCTCAGCGGCGAAACCACTGAAGAGAATCTGTTACCAGGTGAAACGCTTGACGGTGACGATGGTGAGGCCGACCCGCTATATGATCAGGTTGTAGCTTTTGTTACTGAAACCCGGCGCGCATCGGTATCAGGCGTGCAGAGAAAGTTTCGCATCGGTTACAACCGCGCAGCCCGCCTGGTTG
This sequence comes from Rheinheimera sp., assembly GCA_041618685.1. Classification (GTDB taxonomy): domain Bacteria; phylum Pseudomonadota; class Gammaproteobacteria; order Enterobacterales; family Alteromonadaceae; genus Alishewanella. The sequence goes on along the minus strand of JBFKFH010000240.1, from coordinate 2,843 downwards.
AGCAGATGGAACACAGTGGTATTGTCAGTGGCCCAGGCCACAATGGTAACCGTGAAGTGATGGCCGCAGCGCCACCCAAAGGATATTAAATGTTACGAAATTTGCTGGCAGTTGTACTATGCACCGTTTCTGTTTCTGCCATCGCGCAAAGCGCTGAGCAGGTATTGCAGCGCAAGCTGGCGACAATTAAAACCTTCGCTGCCAGTTTTGAGCAGAATGTGTTTGATGCACAGAAAAAACTGATACAACAGGGTAAAGGTGAGCTGATGATAAAGCAGCCGGCATTGTTTCGATTTGAAACAACTGAGCCGGAACCCAACTTGTTTATTGGCGATGGAAATAGCCTGTGGTTTTACAATGCTCCTTTGGAGCAGTTAACCATATACGATGCGGCGGCTGAGGTTAATCGTACCCCGTTTGTGCTGTTAACGTCTACTAAGGCTGAATTGTGGGCCCAATATGACGTCACGCAGCAGGGGGAGGCGTTTGTAATTAGGTCAAAACAAACAGATAGTCCGGTAAAACAGTTAACCCTGAGATTTTCCGGAAACGCGCTGGCAAACATGCAGGTGTTGGATATGAATCAGCAGTTGAGCGAGTTTAACTTTAACTTGGTGCAGCTAAATATCGATCTGGATACGAATTTATTTCGCTTTGACGCGCCGGAGCATACGGATATTGACGATCAACGTCAGCGGTAACTGCGGTGAACTCACTTCCTTTCGATTTTGCTGAAGACTTTCGCCCGCTGGCAGCCAGAATGCGTCCGCGTAATCTGGCTGAGTATGCCGGGCAACAGCATTTAATTGGTGAAGGTACCGCGCTACGAAAAGCCATCACCGCCGGCAAAGTATTTTCACTTATATTGTGGGGGCCGCCCGGCACAGGTAAGACGACGCTGGCGGAAGTTATTGCGAAACAGGCAGATGCAGCTATTAGCAAACTGTCTGCGGTTACTTGCGGTATTAAAGAAATCCGTCAGGCAATAACACAAGCGCAGCAACGGCAACAGCAGTACCAGCAACGTACCTTGCTATTTGTGGATGAGGTACATCGGTTTAATAAATCCCAACAAGATGCATTTCTACCGTACATTGAAGATGGCACCATTATTTTTATTGGTGCAACCACCGAAAACCCTTCATTTGCGCTGAACAACGCGATTTTATCCCGCGCCCGAGTATGTGTACTTAAAACGTTGACGACGGCAGATCTGCAACAGGTTCTTGAGCACGCACTTAGCGATAAAGAACGTGGTTTAGGTAATGAGCAAGTCAAGCTAGCGCCGGATGCCGAGCAATTGTTATTGCAACTTGCTGACGGTGATGCACGTAAAATGCTGAATTTACTTGAACAGGCGGCAGAGCTGACGGAGCCGGAGGCTGAAGGTAAGATAATCAGCTTTGCCACGTTAAAGCATCTGGTGCCGAAACAGTTGCCCGGCTTTGATAATCAGGGCGATATGTTTTACGACCTGATTTCAGCTTTTCATAAGTCGGTGCGAGGTTCAGATCCTGATGCCGCACTGTACTGGTATTGCCGGATTCTGGCAGGCGGTGGAGACCCACTGTACGTTGCCAGGCGGTTACTGGCGATTGCCAGTGAAGACATTGGCAATGCAGACCCCAGAGCATTAACGCTGGCTTTAAATGCCTGGGATACGTTTGAACGGGTTGGCCCGGCAGAAGGAGAGCGCGCTATTGCTCAGGCCGCTGTTTACCTGGCATTAGCACCAAAAAGTAATGCGGTGTACAGTGCTTTCAATCAGCTTAAACAAGTTGTCGCTGATCAACCTGCTTACGAAGTGCCGTTGCATCTTCGCAATGCGCCGACAAAATTGATGCAGCAGCTTGGTTATGGTGAAGGCTATCGCTATGCACATGACGAACCCGGCGGCTATGCCGCAGGAGAAAGATATTTGCCCGCAGAACTTGACGGCCAGCGATTCTACCAGCCAGTAGACCGTGGTATGGAAAAACAACTGGGCGAAAAGCTGCGCTATTTAATGCAGCTTGATCAGCACAGTCAGCGCAAGAGAGAATGCTAATGCTAACGTATCTGGCAGTCGCAATAGGTGGCGCTACCGGTGCGTGTTTGCGATATGCTTGCAACGAGCTGGCACTGAATGTTTTTGGTAAGGCATTCCCTTTTGGCACTTTGCTGGTTAATATTCTCGGGTCATTTGTACTTGGGCTGTTGTATGCACTGTTCAGTAGTGGTGCACTGTCAGTTTCGCCCTGGCGCGCGCTTGTAACCATAGGTTTAATCGGCGCCTTTACCACGTTTTCAACCTTTTCGCTGGATACTGTTTTGCTACTGCAGCAAGGCGACTGGCTAAAAGCAATCGCCAACGTATTATTAAATGTGTTGTTATGTTTAACACTTGCCTGGTTAGGGCTTAAACTGGGTTCAATGAAGTAAAGACTATGTTAGATCCAAAATTTTTACGTACTGAATTAACTGAAACCGCTGCACGCTTAGCTCAGCGTGGTTTTGCACTGGACGTTGCTCGTTTAACTGCATTGGAAGAGCAGCGCCGTCAACTACAGATAGAAACGCAAGAGCTGCAAAATTTGCGGAATACTAAATCTAAAGCTATTGGCCAGGCAAAAGGCCGTGGTGAAGATATTGCGCCGTTATTAGCAGAAGTAGATGGTGTGGGGGCACAGCTTGATGCTGCCAAGCATCAGCTTGACGCTGTTTTAGCGGAAGTGGAACAAATCGCATTAACAGTGCCAAACTTACCTGATGCGTCAGTGCCTGCGGGCAAAGATGAAACGCAAAATGTTGAAGTGCGCCGCTTTGGCCAGCCACGCCAGTTTGAGGGTGAGGTAAAGGACCAT
>JBFKFH010000239.1:0-4528 GCA_041618685.1 Rheinheimera sp. | reverse complement strand
ACGGTTCAATATGTTGCTCCGATATAGGTTCAAGCACAGCAACGCGCCCCGCCAAGGCTTCATTCTTAAGCCACATAGGCACCTCTTATTATTTGATCACTGTGCCGGCAGCGCTGTTTTGCCATTCAAGTTTGCCAGCCACAGCATATATAAGCCCAATACTATGTCGATTGTTCCACAAAACTCCGGCCACCAGCCGGGCGCTACCGGGTTAGTAAACACATAAAAGTGAATAATGTCGTACACACCGTGACCGATAAATGCCATAGCCAGTATGACCAACGACCGGGCCCCCGATAACTTATACGCCCACCATGCCAGCGCAATAAAAGCTGCACCGACAACTAACTCATTTGCCAAGGCCTGATAATCGGCAGCGTACAAGGCAAACACCCAGTAATATAACGGGAATGACGCAAGCAGTAGCGGGTAGCCCCGGCCTGACCGTTCGTAACCGGCACGCTTAAATCCGACTAAAACACCCCCTACTACGATAGCAGCCACAGCATAAGCGACAATATTAATGTCCATAACGTCCTCCAACAGCACGTACTAAATAGCAGCAATATTGCGGCTTCACATAACCGCAGATACCTGGCTAACAGGTGCTTAGCCTTATTTTTGCTCGGGTCAGGCGTCTTTTTCGTAGCTGGAAATTATGTTTACGCTACCGACTGATTCAACAAAATACTGCTCCTTCACCGCAATATACTCGCTGTCAGAGAAGAAATTTTCCATATCGGTTTTGCTGTTAAAAGTTATCGTGAACACCCGGTTAATGTCGCGTTTGGCCACAGGGCTCAGCACTTCAGATACTTTAAAATCGTAGCCAAACTTACCGCCATACTCAGAAAGTATCGGCGCCATAGCAACGCGATATTCGTTATATTTAAAGTCATCCAGCACTTGTAAACCTACTAGTATTTCATACGACATAATTTCTGCGAACTCCGTAATTGCATAAAAGAACCAGCGCTAATGCCAGCAACACCTTCAGGCTTACATCTGGTTTAGCACGTCGGTGCGCCATGCTACGCCGCGACGCTGCAAAAACCTGTGATTTTTTGTATTGAAAGGATTACTAAATATTCTGGCTAGCGCACAACTTTACCTGCTAAACGGGCGAAAGTTGCTTACATCTAATAGAAAATTGATCCCTGTCAAGCCAGCTCCCTCAGAATGAACTAGGCTTACCTTTATCTGACCAGTGCCCTGCTGGCCGCAATAGCCTTGCATGGAGATAACTCATGAAGCCTACTCTTTTAATAGTAATGCCGATGACGCTACTACTTGTTGCCTGTACACAAGGCCCGGAATCGCCAAAAGGGTTCAGCCTGCCGGAGGGCAATGCTGAAAACGGTAAATCGGTGTTTATGGCCTATCAGTGTCTTGCTTGCCATAGCATGAAAGGGGTTGATGACAACAACACTGAACAACAACTCAAAAATAAGGTGTTGCTGGGTGGCGACGTTAGCAAGGTTAAAACGTACGCTGAATTAGTTACCTCCGTTATTAATCCGTCGCATAAAATCGCTGCTGGATATAACCGTGATGGCTATGTGGATGAGGAGGGTCAATCACGCATGCGTAATTATAATGATGTGATGACCGTTACCGAACTGGTAGATATAGTCGCGTTCTTGCAGCCACAATACAATTTAAAACCGTTTAACCGCACCAACTACCCGCATTACTTTCCTTAATTTAACTGCGATTATTAGCGAGTTCGGTTTTTTGCTCAGCGATTTGATGGCCAGGGCTGGGGTACACTTGGGAAATGACACGGCCATTCATGCCCGCTCTTGCCGGCACTCGTATGAACCCATCTCAAACTCCCGGCAGATTAATGGCCTATTTGCATAAATAGAACACATCAGCGTCTGACGATTTAACGCCGAGCACCAGCCATCATCTAAGCGCAACATCGTTTCTGCGCCCCACTCGTCTACCGCAATATGCTCGCGCGGCACGCCAGTGTCACTGATTAGCATCACCTCTAAACGGCAGCAGCAGGCCTGGCAATTTGAGCAGCTGACTGCCGATTCAGCTACGTTTTTAATATTAATCGTCACAGATATTACCTATCAAAATGATTACGCACAGTTTGCCAGCCGCATTCTGCGGCAGCTGTTTATGCTAATGAAAGTGTGCCGACAGTGCCTTTAAAAAGGTGTATTCATCCAGGCCAGCACGGCCGATTGGTTTGGGTTGGGCGCTTAACATGACAACCACCAGCTGCTTGTCCGGGTCGACGAACACATACTGACCAAAAATGCCCTCTGCCGCGTAACTTCTGCCATGCATCGGCCATAACATGTAGCCATAGTTTACCGTTTCGCCACCCACCACTTTAGGGCTGCTGGCCTCTGCCATCCAGCCTTGCGGCAATATTCTTTCGCCGTCTATCACGCCATCATTCAGCAAAAACAAACCGAAACGCGCGTAATCTCGCAGCGTTGCCGATATGCCGCTGCCACCTATTTCCAGGCCATCTGGCGATTGCAGCCACCAGTTAGCATCAGCCTGCATACCCATTTTTGACCAGATTTTTTCCGACAAATACGTCGCTACCGGTTTGCCGGTAGCTGCCCGCACCAATGCACCCGCCACCTGCGTCTCGCCGGTACTGTAGTTCCAAACGGTGCCAGGCTTAGCCGCCCGTGGCAGCGATGCCATCAAGTTCAAAATCGCGTCGGGTTGCTGAGCTATCTGCGCTTCAAGCATACGCCGCCGGTCTGATGCCGGGTCGGTGTAGGTCTCGTTCCAGGCTACACCCGAGGCCATCTGCAGCAGGTTTCTGACGCTGACGCCATCATACGCCGTGCCTTTAAAACGCGGCAGATAATCAACAATAGCGTCGTCAATACTGTTAATAGCGCCGTCGTGTATCGCCGCGCCAATAAGCATTGCTGTCATAGATTTGGCCACTGACATTGACATCCAGCGGGTATGCTCGTCATTACCTAACAGGTATTTTTCAAACAAAATTTTGCCGTTACGAATGATCAACATGCCACTGACGCGGTTCAGTGATAACACATCGTAAAGATCGAAAGTCTGGTCATCGACGCTGTACGAAAAGTGCTGTAATGACTGCTCGCTCAGCGGTATCACGCTGACCGTTTTACCGCGGGCGATTAAGCGCGTAGGAAATAAGCGGTCAATGTTGCGAAAGGTGTTCACCTGAATGTCGGGAAACAACTTGCCATCATACACCTGCCGCACCGAGCCAATCGGCTCTGCCGCGTGGCGACTTTCAGGCTCAGCTGCACTGAACAGGCTGGCTGCACTAAGCAGGATAACGAAGATAGCGCGGGTCATAAATCGCGAAGTGAACATTTAGCCGTATTCCTAGTTTAAAAAGGTGTGACAGTTAGCTATAACGAATAGCACACCAGCGGGCAAGATGTTACCTGCTTATTGCGAGTTAAAAACGCTGACAACGCTAATTGCGGTTATAAACACCACCAGGCCAACAGTTATACAAAGGTTTTTATGCTGTTGCTTTGATTCCGGGTACTTGCCAAAACATATTAGCTTTAACGTAATGTAGCCGCAGCCGTATAGAAAAAACTCAACAAAGCCATAAATAACTACCCATTTAGCCAGCGCCAGCATACCTCTGCCTGCACTCTCAACAATGTCACTCATGCCGTTTTTTGCTCCCTATTAACTTACAACGCCGTGCCAAACTGATGCCATTATTTGCTCTATTTGCCAGGCAAAAACCAGCTGCTCTTTTGCCACCTGCCCAGCCGGCTATATTTTCTTTATGCCTTCTGCTTTTAATCTTTCGTCAATCCGAGCCTGAATTTTAGGTCCTAAACTCTGACCAATAATTTGCCCTGCCTGCATACCTTCCTGGGTTACCATCGGCATAACACTGATCATTTTCTTACCGAAGTCAGTGTCATACAGCGCTACCATTTGTTTTAATTCGTCTACGGTAAAATGCTTGCTGTAAATCGGGTACATAATTTTCGCTAGTGTATTATTTACAACTATTTCCTCATCAATCGTCGTCGTTATCACTTCTTCAATAATGTCATACGCCCGCGGATCCATATCCGGGTTAGACTCTTTTAAAATTTCTGTAACCCGTTGAATAAACACGCCAGAAAACTGCTTACCAACCGCAATAGATGACTGACCCGTTTGTACCAGCAACTTATCAATCAGCTGAACTTTGGCATCGTCAATTTCATTTGCACTTATTGTCTGAATTGTATTGACCAATAAACACATGGTTATAAATGCTAACTTCTTCACTTCAACTCCTAAAAGACATTTTATTGCCGGGTAAGATGAGAGCCAATCGGCCATACATCTCCTTTAGCGGATGTTTACACAACATTCAAACCAGTGGTTGGAAACCACCGTAAGCCATTCTTTTTGCATCAAAGCCAGCATTAGATGACGCAACTAAATCCGACATTCTTGGGTCAGCCGCTACCTTCTTGTTTGCCAGATCACGTGCCTCACGGGATTCAAATACCACCCATCCAAACACAATAACCTCAGTCTCCTT
>JBFKFH010000238.1:0-4531 GCA_041618685.1 Rheinheimera sp. | reverse complement strand
GTGGCGTTAAAACGGAATCTGCGCTTACCAGACGGTTGTACCCCAGCGCCAGCAAACACGCCAACAGGCTAAATAGCACGATAATCAGGCTGCGGTGGTGCTGCCATAACCAAAGCCTGAGTTTTTGCTTCAGTGTCAGTTTCAGCATGCAGTGTTACTCCTGTCCAGCATATCTCGTGCCTGCTTCATATAGGTTTTTACACTACCAAGCGGGATCTGCAGTTTGTCCGCAATCTCACTTTGTGAGTAGCCATAAAATTCAGTATAAACAAATACCTGCTGCTGAATAGTTGATAGCCCGGCTATCAGTTGTGCCGCATCCATATGTGCTGCGGTATTGTCTGTATGTACCAGTGAATCGGGTTCAGCCGCAAACCATCGTTCTTTTAAGCGGGTAAAAATGCCACCCGATCGTTTAGCGTGTAACATTTCATTGATGGCAATACGCAATAACCAGGTGGCAAACTGCGCCTGCTGCTGAAACTGCTTAATATTTAAAAAGGCTTTAACGTAGGTTTCCTGCACCATATCGTCGATGTCGTGGCGCTGGCCTGCAGCTTTAAATAGCAGAAATGAGCGTAATTTAGTATCGAAGCGGCTAAACAGCTCATTAAAGGCTGCAGTATCACCAGACACCTGAACGATGGCAACCAGTTGTTCAACCGACGCCTGTTTTAACGACACAGCATTGTCTTAACGCGACCGCTGCCGGTCAAGCCGCGCCAGCAGTAAAAACGCCAGCCCCAGCAATCCCGGTAACACAGCAATGCCATTCAGGGCATCATTCAGGTCAAGATTGCCGTTTTGGCGAAAATCGGCAAAGTATGAAAATGCCAGAATACTTGCCGATAATACCAACAGAAAAATGCCTTTACGTGTATCGCGGTCAGCGGAAAAAAAATGCAGCGCCACTTCGCGAATGGTGTCTGGCGTTAACGGCGTTTGTTGTTGCAAGGTACGTTCAACCATCTGTAAGAACAGGCGCTTTTTCTTATACTTATACAGCAATATTAGCCCCATCAGCGCCACCAGGGCGCTAAAGAAGATAAGCGGCAGCAGAATTTCTGCCCATTCTTGTCCATTCATACTTAACTGCTTAATTGCGTTGCCATAGTTCTGCACCAAGGTACAGCTGCGCCAGCAGTTGTTCAAGTACTGGCATAGCATTATCGCCATTCATAAAAATCACATAACCGTGTTTGCTTTGCGGAGAAAATACCGCAAGAGTTGATACCCCGGGGTCACGGCCACTATGCAGCACCAGCGACGCGCCCTCTTGGAAACCACTAAATATTTCCCAGCCCAGACCAAAAGCGTGCTCTGGGCCAATATTTACATGATGCTTTAGCATATCCTGATACAACAACGGCATATCTTGCTGTTGTGCCAACACAAACAACATAAATTTGCTGTAATCCTCTACTGTGCTGATCAAATTCGCTGCCGCATTTGCCTGGTAGTATTTGTGCAGCTCAAACGCCTTACCATCACTGTCATGATTACGGGCATAGCGCGCCTCTTCAACCTCTGGCGTCCACCAGAAATGGCTGTCTGTCATACCTGCTGGCGCAAATACATACTGCTGCGCCAACGCTTCAAGTGATTGGCCAAACTTATGCTCCAGTGCCCGGCGCAGATACTCAAAACCTTCACCTGAATACTGGTGCTGGCTGCCGGGGTTAAACTGAAAACGCAGTACGTTATCAGTCTCTAAGTAACGCCAGTTAGCAAAGCCGGTTTGATGCTGAAGCACCATGCGTGCGCTAAGCAGCAGGTGACGGGGGTCATCTTTAATATCCGGGTCAATCCAATAGGCCGATAACGGCTCATCAAGTTGTAATTTACCCGCAGCCACCAAACGCAGCGTCAGCATGGTAACGATGGGCTTGGTCAGTGACGCCACTTTAAATTGCGTATTTTGCGGCGCGGCGGTGCCTGGCGTTAAGTCCCCATACACCGTAGTTGATACCAATTGGCCATTCTCTATAATTCCCAGGCCTAAGGCGGGTACATTGTATTGTTTGAGTAAGCCGTTAATTAACGCAGCCCGGGTATCTTTTAGCCGCAATTCTTCATGCCGGTTGTTAACGGGGGTGGCAGATTGAGCCGGCAGCACTACTGCAAGCAAAGTGGTCGCCAGTAACAGGCTCAAACAGGATAAAGCTGAGTGGCCGTATACAAGAGTTTTAAAAGTCATAGTAGGTTCCAGTGAGTTAATCTGAAACTTAGATGCATACCGGTGTCATTTTGGATTTAGTTCTGACAAATATTTTTCAACTGATGTCATAACACCGTTTAAAAATTAGCAGCTGAGTGACAATGTAATATTTACTTAGTTTCGGCAAAAAATACTCTTAGCACTCTTAGAAAACCTGACAACAAATGAACTTATCAATTTAAAAACAAACACTTAACAAGTGGCATATTCTTAGCAAAGTTGTCATCGCAACTGTTTTTGTACAGCAGAACCTATGCTGATACCAATGTTAACCCCAAGGACATTAAGAGAGGCACGTATGATGAAACAGAAATTAACATTGCTACTATTGACCCTGTTTTTAGTGGGTCTGACGGGCTGCGCTACAGTTGAAGGTGTAGGTAAAGATGTCGAAAAAGCCGGTGAAGCGGTGCAAGATGCCGCGGATAACGACTAGCAGCAAAGTGCATTGCCTAACCCCTGTTATTGCTGCCAGGTGTTAGGCTTTGCTACCGGCAAATAATTGCACTCAGCTGCGTATCACCACACAATTATGCCAAATGAGAAAACCAGCCCCGCACTTTGAGCTCACTATCCCCATGCGTTTAGGTGGCGCACACTTCAATCACAAAAAAGCAACAATTCTGACATGGACAGCGATTTCAGAGCCACGTAAACTCAGCCGTTGAAATGATTGATAAACAAGGTGATACCAGTGAGCACAGAAACATTGTCTGAACAACAATTGGCAACAATAAAAAGCGATTTCGAATTTTTTGACCGTGACAGCAACGGCAAGATTGATATGGCCGAGTTTATCGAACTGCTTACCGCACTGGCACCGAAAACCAAAGCCAGCCATGTTGATGAAGGTTTTCGGCTTATCGACACCAATAATGATGGTTTTATCGACTTTGAAGAGTTTTTAGCCTGGTGGCAGGACTGTTGGTGGGAATACTAATACTCCTTCAAATTCGGAATAAGGGCGCATTTTGCGCCCTTTAATTTATCCACAACCTGATAGAAATAACCTGGGCGCCGGCGGCACTACTAAGTTGCACGCTGGCATTTTCATTACCAAGGCTCAGCGTATGCTGCGTATCCAGTGTAAGCTGTGTTGCACCAAGCGCTACATCAACACTGCCGCTGGCGACAAAAATTAGTGTCTGCGGGCTTGGCGGTAAAACATAAATAGTAGCGTTTAGCGACAAAACCTGTAACTCAGCCTGCACAGCGTCGCGTCGGGTCATCAGGTTAAAATCACGTACTGCACCGTCTAATAGCGTGCAATGAATAGCCGATTCCCCGGCAAAACGAAACGGCTGTAGCGGCCTGTGTATATTTTGCGGGTTATCGCCCACGCCATGTAAGCAAAAGCCTGCGCCATCAAGCAGCAAAATAACCCGCTCAATGCCGTCAAACCGTGAAAAGGGGCCGTCGCTGGCCACATCAGCCACAGATAAGCGCCACAATAGCCCCTCTGCATCGTCGCTGCGCGCCAGCTGATGGGTGATGCCACCGCCGTTTTGCCAGCGCTGGGTTTGCCATTGTAGCGGCGTAATCAGCTGTAGTGTCATAACGGCAAAGATTCACACAACTGAACCAGATTACGGCCTGCGCGCTTGGCCTGGTACATAGCCGCATCGGCTCTTCGCACCACGGCCTCGGCGTCAGTATCGTCAACATCGGCAATTGCTACGCCAATACTTACGGTGATCTGCCCGACTGCCGCCACCGTGTCGGCAGCAATAGCGGCGCGCAGTTTCTCCGCTATCAGTTGCACTTTAGTTGGTTCTGTTTGCGCCAGCACAACAATAAATTCTTCGCCGCCATAACGTGCCACCATGTCGGTTTCTCGCACGCTGCGCTGCAATACGTTTGCCACATGCTGAATGACTTTATCACCAGCCTCGTGGCCAAATTTGTCGTTAACCTGTTTAAAGTGGTCGATATCAAGCAGCAAGACAGAATATACAGCGGCACCGCGCTTCAATGACAAATGTGCGTTTTTCAATCGCTCATCAGCTGCTCGCCGGTTACAAATTCCGGTCAACGCATCTTTACGTGATAAATCCTGCAAAATGATATTAGCTTGCTGCAGTTCCAGTGTGCGGGCCGCTACCTGTTGCTCCAGGTTCTTATTTGCTTGCTGCAGGGCGTAGCTTTTATCGGCCAGTTTAGTCATCATCTTGCCCAAAGCTTGGCTTAGCCGGCTTATCTCATGTAATGAACTATTGATGGCAAATGCTACATTATCTTTGCCCATAGCTATCTGTTCTGCAGAGTTCGCAAGTTGCTCAATTGGCCGGCTAAAACGTCTTGCCAGCTGGTAGG
>JBFKFH010000237.1:0-4532 GCA_041618685.1 Rheinheimera sp. | reverse complement strand
TTTTTAAAACCAAAAAAAAAAACCGCCCGCTGAAAACCAGGGGCGGCGCAGAGGAGCCAACAATTATATTGGCAAACGTGGATTTTCCAGGAAAGGCTACAACTGATAAACCAGCATTAACCAGATTTTAGTGGTATCGACAGCAAAGCTGTCAGCATTGTAGTGGGCCAGTTTGAACACGCCTGATAGTTGGGCATTCAGGCTGTAGCTGGCCGCTGCGTTCCATTCGTCACCGTATTTGGCATTGCCGGTATCACTGTCGAATTGGTGATACCCCAGCATCAGGCCAACGTCTTTTACTTTGGTATTTAGCTGCAACCAGTTATCGCGTAATCCGTTGTCAGGTGTATTTAAGAACATATCAGCAAAGCCAGAAAAGGCGTGTAATGTTGCCAGGGGTGTTTGAAACGCAGTTTGGCCATCACCGGCTAAGCGCTCTTGCCCAGCCTGCACGGAAAAACCAGCCAGTGCCCAGTTCAGACTAATACGGTGATAGTTGTGGCTAAACGTTTGTGTTGCGTTGTGTGCATCGTCTTGCTGAGCCAGTGATAAATGCCAGCTTAACTGCGGTAGTACAGCAAGTTTGCCCTGATAATCGATGCCCAGGGTTCGGCTGCTGCGGCTGGTCCAATTATCAAATTCAAAGTCGTAACCAAAAGCCAGAAATTTATGATCAGCGTTAGCTTGCCAATGTGCAGTAAAGGTGTTGAAACTGCCGTGCTGATCGGCGGCGGTCCCTTTGGGCCCAAAGATGCGGTTTACGTTGTAGTAGTGGCCAAGTTCCAGTGTAAGTTCGCTACCAACGCTTTGTTGCAGACGATAACCATCTAATGTTTGTTCATTCTGCCGCCACCCAACGCCACCGAGAAAACGCTGATTGGCATGGTTGATCAATTGGCGACCGGCGCTGAAGCTGGTTCCTTGTTTATTCTGATAGTTGAGCAACGCCTGATTGATATCGGTACCTTTCGGATCGGCCACTACGCTGTAGTTGGTTTTGCCGTTGTAGGTGCTGTTGTAGTTATCATTGCCAAGCAAGCTAACATTATCCAGTTGCACCACTGCGCTGAAGTTATCGAACTTACCGGTTGTTACGGTTAAACGACTGCGCAGCGTGGAGGCTATTGCATTGTCCAGGGGGTTGTCCTGTTCAACATGTTCCAGACGGTAACGAAACTGTGCCGAGACCTCGCTTTGCTTAATGGCCGAGCTGAACTGCTCGTTGATGTTGGCATAGGCCGGTGCAGAAATAGCCGTAACAGAACATGCCAGAGTAATGGCAAAGGGCAGGGCAGAAACAGATGTTTTCATGATGACGCTCCAGACTGCGGGTTGATGCATAGATCCTAGCCTGAAACTGATTTTTTTATAATTAGGTTAAGGGGTTACCTAACTGTTGGTATAGCCAGCAACCAAGTGTTACCAGCTACACCAACAAGGGTTACTGCATGAGTGGAGAGTCAGATAAGTTAAAATCGTAGCCGTCTATTTGAGCATCGACGATTAAGCGGTGAATATATTGCGCGACAGCTTTACGCCGCACTTTTTCGTTTAGATAGTCGGCAATTTTTTGCTGAACCACACTAAAGGGTAACTGTTTTCCCGCTACTTTGCGGGCAATATAGACAATATGATAACCATAACGGCTTTCAACGGGCTGCACTAACAAGCCCTCTGCAGCACTAAATATCTGCCGTTCAAATTCGGGTACGGTCTGTCCGCGGCTGATTTGGCCAAGGCTTCCGCCGGTTTCTTTGGAAGGGCAAGCTGAATATTGTCGTGCCAATTCAGATAACAACGCGCCTTGCTGCAATTGTGTTATTAACTGTTCAGCCAGAGCTTTTGCTTCAACCCGTGCGATATCATCGTCTGGCGCTGCTCCGAGTAATATGTGGCTGACCTCTAACAGTGGCGAACTGGCAAAGCGCTGCGGATTTAAGGCGTAATATTGTTCACACTCTTGTGAGCTGGCTTGCGGTATTGCAACTTCTGTCTGAATTAATGCATCGAGGAAGTTATCGTCAGAGGCGTGGTTGGCTTCACTTTTTACGCTTAGCCCCAATGCTTTGGCGCGTTGGCGTAGCAGTTCGCCAATTATCAGTGACTCAGCGGCCTTTAGCATGGCAGAACGTTTATTGTTGGACGGGTGATATTGCATTTCAGCCATGATGGCCGCTTCGCTGATGCTGGCATTGTTGACTTGTATCATTTTAAACCTCTGTAATAGGCTGCTTTTAGCTTGCCATCAGTCTGCGAAAGGGGGCGAGCCGTTGTTGCTAAACAAAGCGTCTTTGGCATGGATGCCAAAGAGGAGCCTCCAGGGAGGGATTCACGGCGTCTTTGTGTGCAACACCGGCTGAAAGCCTCCCGGAGCCCGAAAGTTTAGTTAGCGCACAAAACGCTGACGTACAATCTGGTGCTGACGGCGCACATACTGCACCGGCACGCTTAACATATGTACCAAGCGGCTGAACGGGAATACCACAAACAGCGTCATACCCAAAAATACATGCATTTTGAATATCCAGTGTACGTTGCTGATGGCTTCAACCGCAGCGGTGCTGTTAAAAGTAACGGTGTTTTGCGCCCAGGCCATTAGTTTTAGCATTTCAGCGCCATCCATATGCCCCAGCGATACAGTGATGGACAGTAAACCTAGTATCAATTGTGCATATAATAGCAACAAGATTACGATGTCCATGGTATTGCTGGTCGCACGGATACGCGGGTTACCTAATCGCCGTTTGATCAACACGGTTAGTCCAAAAAAGCAAATCAAGCCAAACAAGCCACCGGCTCCAACAGCAATCATTTGCTTCATTTGGGCGGTGATGCCGAGCAGATGCCAGATTTCTTTTGGCATTAATAAGCCAAAGAAATGGCCAAGGAATATGCCCAGAATGCCAATATGAAACGGGATACTGCCAAGGCGTAGCTGCTTTTTTTCCAGCAACTGACTGGAGCTGGTTTTCCAGGTGTACTGCTCTCTGTCATAGCGGATCCAGCTACCTATCACCATTATGGCGATGGCAATATAGGGATAAATGCCAAAGGCAAACATATTTAAGTGTGCCATGCTAAAACTCCTTTAGGCGCGCTTTTCAGCCGCAACTTGGTATAAGGTTTGTTCCGTCGCCGGGCTGCCTAACAGCTCAGTACTTAACGGAATATACTGATCTCGACGTTGGCCTTCTGCCGGCTTATTGCCGGTGCCACAGGCTGAGTTGGTCTGTTCATTGCCTATAAAGCTGACCATTTCCTCTTCCCACACTTTGTCTAACGCTTTGGGCGTGTCGTCGCGCTGTTCATTAGCGATTTGCTGTTTAATGTCGGCCAAATCGACCTCTGCTTTTGATAACGACAGCAGAGTGGAGAAAATGCCGGCATAATCTGATTGCCGCTGTTCGAGGCGACACAGCAGTACTGCCAGCACCGGGGCGATTTCTTCCAGGCCAATTTGCGCATTTTGCGTACCCTGAGTGGATAAAAACTCCAGATACAGTGGCAAATAGTCTGGTAGCTCTTTCACGCCGATATCCAAACCGGCTTCACGATATTGCGCCAGTAAGTTGACCATAGCCTGGCCGCGGTCACGCGACTCACCATGAATATGTTCAAATATCAGTAGTGAAAGCGACCTGCCGCGTTCAAACAGACCATCGTATTCCGATTGCCAGTCCATCAGGGCTCCGGCGGTGCGAGACTGAATAAACTCAGTCAGTTGCTGTTTATGGTCTGCATCGATAGTGGCGTTGGCCACTACCGATAGCAGATCATCTTTGCCGTCCACCATGGGATGCTGTGGATAGTCCAGTAACAGTGATAACAGTTGTAGGATCTGCATAGTTATTTACTCCTGAATATCAACCGGGATAACCTGACGCACACCTTTGGCTTTAGTGCCAAACAGGTTCACGCCGTTATTACCATCACCACAGCCATTACCAAAGCTAAAACCACAGCTCGACTTCAAGTCGTAAGCGTTTTCGGCATAGGCGCGGTGGCTGGTTGGAATAACAAAGCGATCTTCATAGTTCGCCAGCGCCATATAACGGTACATTTCTTCAACCTGCACCGGCGTTAGGCCCACTTGCTTGAGCACGTCAACATCCTCAATGCCATCGACCTGCTGCGCACGCTTGAAGGCGCGCATCGCGATCATCCGTTCCAATGCCCGCACCACCGGTGCTTCATCGCCGGCAGTAAGCATATTGGCCAGATACCGCAGCGGGATCCGTAATGACTTCAGATCCGGAATTTCGCCATTCATGCCGACATGGCCAGCTTGCACTGCGCTTTGAATAGGTGACAGTGGCGGCACGTACCAAACCATGGGTAAGGTGCGGTATTCCGGGTGTAGCGGTAGTGCGACTTTCCAATCCATCGCCATCATGTAAACCGGTGAGCGCTGGGCGGCTTTAATCCAATTGTCACTGATACCTTCAGCACGGGCTGCGGCAATAACCACCGGGTAATTTGGATCGAGGAAGATATCCAACTGTGCCTGGTAAAGGTCTTTTTCATTGGGAGTA
>JBFKFH010000236.1:0-4590 GCA_041618685.1 Rheinheimera sp. | reverse complement strand
TCATCGGTGCTCAGCAGATGGTTACTGAATTTTACTTTAGCACCTTCTTCATCCGGCGCTTTTAGTTCTGCATCGCTGCCAAGCACGAACCCTTGTGGCAGATTCTGGTTCTGCAACCACAGCTGCAAGCTGGTATTGAGTTTATGATTATCTAACCAAGGCAGTGCTGGCAAAGAACCCAGCGCTTTACGCAGCAAAGCCAGCACATCTTCCGCTTTGCCTGCGCTACCGCTATTTATGACCCGCCAGTTATGTTCGGGATCATAGTAGCCGTGCGTCAGAGTTGAACGGCTGAATGCTCTGGGCAACAGACTAAGTTGCAATTCCTCTTTCAGGCTCTGTTTTTCTTTTCGACTTAATGGCCGGCCTTTTTCTTGCTCCAATGCTTCCAGCTTAGGCTGCATTTCATCGTTAATTACAGCCGCAGGCAGAATCTTCTCTTGGCGCTTTACCGCAAAAAACAGCAAATGCTGAACGGGATGGCAGTATTGTTTAATACTCTGATGCAGCGGGAAGCTAAAACCGGTTTTAACAGCTTCCTGTGCACTTAACGGGGTAAATTTAAATTCTGCCAGGGCTTGCTCCCACGCGGCAGGATCAGTACTTAATGGCGCACTAAGCTTATATACACGAACGTTTTTAAACCACATAACTCACTCGAAACGAAAAAACCGGCGGGCAGTATAACGTGGATCATGCCGGTATTTTCAGATTTTTTGGGAAACAAATATGATAGTGCAAACCTTTACCTAACTCGCTACTGACCTGAATACTGCCACCCAGCGTCTGACGCACTAAATTATAGGTAATGTGTGTGCCTAACCCGCTACCACCTTCATCGCGCTTGGTGGTGAAAAACGGGTGGAAAAGTTTTTCCAGTTGCTCCGGCGACAGTCCTTTGCCATTGTCACTGTATTTAATATCAACGTTATTTTCTTCATCCAATACGGTGATACGCACTAATCCCTCGTCCATATCTTCAAAACCATGGATTAATGAATTCATCAGTAAGTTGGTAAAAATCTGGGAAATGGCACCTGCCGGGCAGCTCAATATAATGTTATCCGGGCAGTTCACTTCAATTTGGTGTTGGGTTTTTTTGAAGTTGGGCTGCAACGAGCGAATAATTTCATGCAGATAGTCGGCTAAACAAATAGTGCGTACTGCCTCACTGGTTTGGTCTACAGCAATCTGTTTAAAGCTGGCGATAAGTTCAGAAGCCCGCAGTAAATTGGACTGCAGTAGCTCAGTACCCTGGGTCGCCTCTTCAATAAAATGTTCCAGAGTTTTGGGGGTCAGGGTTTTATCTTTGTAGGCTGTAGCCAGGCCTTGCAGTTTTTCTGCCAGGAAGCTGGTGGCGGTAACACCAATACCTACCGGCGTATTCACTTCATGGGTGATACCCGCCACGAGGCCGCCCAGCGCCGCCATTTTTTCTGACTGTACTAAACGGTCTTGTGCTTGTTTTAAATCGTCGACAATTTTTTCCAGTTCAGTCTGCTTACCACGCAGGGCATCTTCAGTATGGCGCCGCCGCTCAATTTCTTCACGCAGACTATGCTGTTTTACTTCAAGTTCTTGTTTTTGCCGCTGCAGGTCCATCATGGCCTGACTTAAGCCTGACGTTTTACGTGCAACCTCCTGTTCCAGCATCAGGTTTTGCTGGTCCAGTTTTTCATTAGACAACATCAACTGTTTTTGCGTGGTTTGTAATTGATTTTTGTAGTCTTGCACCCGGCCAATCAGCCGGTTAAATGCATCTGCCATCACGCTAAGTTCAGAGGTATCGTCGTGCTGAATCTCAACCTTTGCCCCTTCGAGCTGATCGAGTTCCAAATCTTCAATTTGTTGCGTAAGTTCGGTAAGGGGCAAGGTAAGTTGCTTACGAAATGCCATTAAAAACAAGATAATCAGAAAGGTCGTTTTCAGCATCGCGTTGCCAATCAAAAAGTAAATACCTATTTTTATCCGGTCTATAACGACAGCCCGACTAGAAAACAATGTGACGTCACCAACCTGGGTTGCCCGGCCGGAAAACTCAAAAATCAAAGGAAAGGTATAGCCAAAAATACCGGATTGCTGTTCAGTAAGACGCACACCTTCACGGACCAGCTGCGTGCTATAGCGTTCCTGAATATTGATATAGCGGCCCAACTGCGTAATCACCGCACCACTGTCATCCCGCACAATAATGCCTTCAATGGCGGGTATAGCTAATAAGCCATCGGCAATAATCATGGCCTGTTGCGTGTTTAGTTCCCAAATGGCGCGGGTCAGACTACCGGAAAATGTCTGCTGTAAGGTTTCAAGCTCACCATTGATATGATTTTTGGTATTGAAGTACTCAGCAACAATTTGTCCCACTGTTACGACAAAGGTCAATATAAAATATACCGACAATACTTTGGTTAACAGCTTGCGGGATAAGCTTTTGTGCTGCATGCAGAAGACCTTGTGTGGCGAATATGTTGTTTTAGTTATTGCACTACCATAACCAATAACCAACTATTTGCAAATAGCGCGCAATGATCTGAGCTATTTATAGCTCAGATATTGCTTTATGGTGACGCACTGTATATATTTTTTAACCAATTGATGCCCGAAAAATACAACAACACAGGCTGCAGTACATGGCTTTAACCGCGTTAATATGTGACGATTCTCTACTCGCACGCAATCAACTTAAAAAATCTTTACCGGCAAACTTCGATGCCGACATAGTCACGGCCACCAATGGCGTAGAAGCGCTGGCTGTGCTGAGGGCTAATGAAATTGGCTTGGTATTTCTTGATCTGACTATGCCAGAGTTGGACGGCATAGGGGTACTGGAAGCGATAAAAGCGGACGCTATGGATTGTCTGGTTATTGTGGTATCTGCTGATATTCAACCAGAGATGCAAAAACGGGTAATGGAGCTGGGAGCTTTAGCGTTTATTCAAAAGCCCGCCAGTGCTGACAAACTGGCCGAAGTAATGCACAAGTATGGGCTGATATGACAGATTTACGTTTCACGGAAGAACAGCGGGATTGTTTACAAGAACTGGTAAATGTTGCCATGGGGCAAGCCAGCGACAAACTGGCTCGCTATCTGGGTACGCTGGTACATTTACAGGTGCCGGCAATCAGTCTGGTCGAGACAGAACGGCTGCCGAGCCATTTTTCCAGCCGTTATGAGCAGCAGAGCGTAACGATGATCAGTCTGGGCTTCTTTGGCGATCAAGGCTTACGCGGTGAAACGATCATGCTTTACCAACTGGCGAATGTTGATGTTATCGCCAAGCTACTTAATTACAGTGATGATGACAGTTCAGAAGCTGAAATGCTGACAGATATCAGTTCTGTGCTCACTACGACGTTTCTTAATGTCCTGGCAGAACAGCTGGAAAATAGCTTTTCCTACGCTGCCCCGCGTATTTTATCCAGTCGTGATCAACATTTTGCCGATAAACTGGCGTCAACCGCAGAGCAGTGGCAATTGGCACTTCAGGTTGATATTCGGTATCAGCTGATAGATTACAGTTTTAACTGCGATATGATTTTGCTGATCCCCGGAGAGGCGGTTTTGCGGCTGAGGTTGATGCTAGATCAAATTCTTGCGAGTTTCTGATGCAGCTTGACTGGTTACTACAGCCACTTTTGATGCAGCTTAATACCGGTGTGCTGGTATTAGATCAGCAATACCGCGTTATCTACATTAATCAGTTCATCGCCAGGCGTGCAGACATACAACTTGCAGACATTCAGGGACAGCCAGTGTTTGATGTATTCGCTGACTTACCCAAAGCCTGGTTGCAACGCAAGCTGGATGGCGTTTTTGCGTTGCAGGCGCCGGCTTTTAGCAGCTGGGAGCAGCGCCAGTACATTATTAAGTTACCGCATTTACGCCCTGTGAGCAGCGGTAGTCAGTTTATGGCACAAAATTGCAGTATGTTGCCGCTAACTGCGCCTGATGGCAAAACCCAGTACCTGTGTTTGCTAATTGAAGATGCCACCGATGCGTATGTGTATCAACAGCGCCTGCAGCAAAGTTTACAGCAGCTGGAGAAATCGAACCGCACAGACGGGCTAACCGGTGTGTTTAACCGTAGTTATTGGCAGCAGCAGCTTGGCTATGAGCTACAACGTGCGGGCAGATATCAGCATCCGGTATCCTTGTTGTTATTTGATTTAGATAAATTTAAACAGCTAAATGACCGTTACGGCCATCAGGGCGGTGATGCGGTGCTAATTGAATTGTCGGGCTTGATAGCCGGGTTATTACGCGATACAGATTTGCTTGGCCGGTATGGTGGAGAAGAATTTGGTGTGGTTTTACCCGAAACAGATTTAACCGGTGCTATGTTGGTGGCAAATCGAATTTGTGCCGCAGCAGCAGGCCACCAGCTGCTCTATAACGGTCAGTATATTACGGCCACACTTAGCATTGGTGTGGCGTGTTACAGCGGTCAGACGGTTGATGAGCTTATTCAGCAGGCAGACACTGCGTTATACAGTGCAAAACGTCAGGGTCGCAATCAAGCGGTAGCCTGGCAACAAACGATAAGCTCGCCGGTAAAGTCGGCAAACTAAACCGAGTTAAAATTAGTCATT
>JBFKFH010000235.1:0-4658 GCA_041618685.1 Rheinheimera sp. | reverse complement strand
CGGCCGGGCGTTAAGAGATGTGCACAATCAGGCGTACTAAGGTTAATCATGTACAAAAAAGGCCACTCAACTGAGTGGCCTTTTTAATATTGCCGTATTTACTCTGCGGCTATAGTACCAACTCTGGTGTCCTGTTTATTTGCTTTGCTGCGAAACAGGTTCTTCACGTCTTCCAGAATGACATAAAGTGCCGGGATCAGCACCAGCGTAATAATCGTGGCGAACAAAATACCGAACGCCAGCGATACAGCCATAGGCACGACAATTTTAGCCTGTAAGCTGCGCTCTAAAACAATAGGCGCCAGGCCAACAAAAGTTGTCAGCGAAGTGAGCAATATCGCTCTGAAACGCTGCGCTCCGGCTTGTGATACAGCCTGACGCACCGACAAGCCTTCTTCCCGAGCCCGGTTAACAAAGTCGACCATTACCAATGAGTCATTTACCACAACCCCCGCCAACGCAACTAAACCAAACACTGACATGATACTCATGCTTAGTCCAAGCACCAGGTGGCCAATTACCGCACCAACAAGGCCAAATGGGATCACACTCATTATGATTAACGGCTGACTGTATGATTTAAGCGGTATCGCCATAAGTGCATAGATGCAGAACAGAGCAAAAATACCTGCTTTGACCAAGTCAGCTTGTGCATCCATTTCATCCTGGCTTGCACCATCTAACTCTCCGGTCACACCTTCATATTTATCGCTGATCTCTGGAATGGTTTTACGCTGCATCTCACCAACTACTTTACCCGGCTCAACGGTCGCTTTATCTACCGCGGCGGAAACTGTTACCGCCCGCTCACCATTCACCCGGTTAATAGCACTGTAACTAGGCTGTAACGTATAGCTTGCTACCTGAGCAAACGGCACCTCACCCCCACCAGCGGTGCGAATACGCATGTTTTCCAGACTGCCAATCGAGCTTCGCTCATTACGCGGATAACGCACCATAACTTTCACTTCTTCGCCATCGCGTTGCATACGTTGGGCTTCAGCACCATAAAAACCGTAACGAACCTGACGAGCAACATCGGCTAGCGTTATGCCCAATAAATGTGCTTCTGGCTTAAGTTGCAATACAATTTCATCATTGCCACCGAGCAAATTATCCTCAATGTCATATACGCCGGCATATTCAGCTAGTTTTGCTTTTAGCTCTTCAGTTGCCAGTTTCAGGTTATCCAGGTTAGTACCCCGAAGCTGCAAGGCGATATCAGCACCGCCAGCACCGCCGGTTGCGGCATTAATTTTAAATGCTTTTAAACCAGGAATTTCAGGCATTTCTTCGCGCCAGCGGTTGGCAATTTCAAAACCATCTATTTCACGGCCTTCGCTTTTTTCCAGCTCAACGACCATTTGCCCGGCAGTATCACTGTTCAAAAATACCAACCTGTGCTTAACAATATCTTCGTCAAACTCGGCGTTTAACTTGTCATTTGCACGAATTAGTGCCGCTTCGGCCTCTTGCATCGCATTTACCGTGGCTGCGTTAGAGGCACCGTCTTGCATCACCAAATTGGCGTTAATAAAGTCACTGGGGATATTGGGGAAGAATACCCAACGCACAAAACCACCACCTAATACGCCAAACATTAAAATCAGCATGGCAAAAAAGGATGCCATAGTGATATAACGATGACGAATACAGCGCTCAACAAACGGCTGGTAGGTATTGTAGATAAAGCGATTCATTACATTTGACACCGACAGGCGAACGCTTTTTAAGCCATTACTACAGGCGCGGCCCATGCTATAAAAAATACCCTTTCGGTCTGGGTCCCAAGGTTTAGTGTCCATGTTAACAATGTGCGAAGGTAGGATCATTTTTGACTCTACCAGTGAAAAAATCAGACACAACACCACAACCCAGGCGATAGAACCCCAAATAGGTGCTTGCGCGCCACCAACCATCAACATCGGCGTAAAAGCAGCAATAGTGGTAAGTACACCAAAGGTCGCCGGCATGGCCACTTTCTTCGCACCGGCAATGACCGCTTCGGCCGACTTGCCACGTTTTTCAATTTCACTATAGGCGCTCTCACCTATAATAATGGCGTCATCAACCACTATCCCCAGCACCAGAATAAAACCGAATAAACTGATCATGTTAATGGAGACATTAAACATTGGCAGCGGCAGCATGGCCATAGCGCCAAGAAAACATACCGGAATACCCACCATCACCCAAAAGGCAATGCGGAATTCTAGGAACAAAGTCAACGCCAGTAGGACTAAAAAAGCGCCGACAAGCAAGTTATTGCTCATTAAATCTAAGCGCCCTTGCAGGTAATAACTAGCATCGCCCCAGTACGCAATAGACACTGATGAAGGTAGATCTTGCTTTTTCTGCTCGACATATTTCTTCACCTGCTCGGCAATCTTCAGCGTATTATCATCACCGACAGCATCAACCCGTATTGATACCGAATTTTTACCATCAAAGGTTGATAGGTCTTCGCGCTCTATAAAGCCATCATTAATCACAGCAATATCGTTTAACGAAAGTCGCGTACCGTCGGCGAACGTCAGCAATACAATGCTTTCAAAATCATGCTCAAAGTACGCCTGGCCTTTAGTGCGCAACAAAATATTGCCGCTTTCCGCTTTTATCGAACCACCGGGTAAATCGACCGAGCTGCCGCGAATCGCACTAACAACTTGCTCAAAGGTTAAGCCATATTCTTTCAGTTTTGCTTCAGACAACTCAATGGAGACTTCGTAGTCACGTGCACCAACGACATCTACTTTGCTCACGCCGGGTAATTTTTTTACTTCATCGCGTACATCTTTTGCTAATTCTTTTAGCGTGCGCTCTGTAGCATCGCCGTACAACGATAACCATATAACATTGCTTGGAAACCTAACCCGATAAACAACCGGTTTTTCAGTTTGTTCAGGTAACGACGAAATAGCTGAAACCTGTGTTTTGATTTCATCCATAACCTCTTGCACTTCATAGTTGCTGGCTATTTCAGCACGAACCGTAGCCAGCCCCTCAACCGCAGTAGAGCGAATACGTTTTATACCATTGACACTGCGCAAACTTTCTTCAATTTTATCAATAACGCCAGTTTCAACTTCCTGCGGCGCCGCCCCCAAATACGGCACACGGATATTGACCTGTTCAAGCACAATTTCAGGAAAAATTTGCTTCTTAATGGTAAATAAAGATGCTACACCGGCGACCAAGATGATTGCCATTAGCAGGTTGGCGGCAACACTATTACGTGCGAACCAGGCAATAATGCCTTTATTGGTATCCATGCCTTACTCCTTTACCTGAGTGGTTAGCACAGCCGCTTCATCTGAAGCTGATCCCTCAGCAACCTGCTCTTCCTTATCACCCGACACGCGCACAACGGTGCCCGCCAGCGGATTCGCAATTGCTGATGTTGCCAGGCGATCCCCCGTCACAAAGCCACTGCGCACATAGGCAAAACGGTCATCTGTGCGATCCAGCACCACCGGCCTGAACTGCAGCTGATTGTCTTTATCGACTACCAGAATTTGTTTTTGTGCCAGCAATAAATGCCGTGGCACCACAATCACCTGCTTAGCGGCATCACCCATAATTTCAGCTTGTACAAAGCGGCCAAAGCGTAAAGGTGCCTGCGCATTTCCGTTACGCTGATAAGGATCGTTAATTTGAGCTACGGCATAAATAACCCGGCTGCGTTCATCCAACACCCCTTCGGTGCGCACCAGCTTTGCCGGCCACTGCAGTACTTCGCCACCTACTACGGCGGTCAACACTACTTCCGGCTTCACATCGTCGGCGGCAAAATCAGGCAACTGAATAAATGCGGAGTCATTGTCAGTAATGGGTAAACGGACTTCTGCGACATCGGTGCCGTAAATCACGCCGACACTAGTGCCGCGGCTGATAAACTGCCCCAGGTTTACTGAGCGGCTTTTAACCATGCCTGAGAATGGCGCACGAATTTCAGTGCGGGCCAGGTCGCGCCGGGCACGTTCAAGTTCCGCCTCTGCCGAACGTACATTTGCCAGGGCGCCAGCTAACTGCGGCCGACGCAGCCCTAATTCAGGGGCTTTGCCATCAGTAAAAGAGCGCCATTCGTTTTCTGCAACCCGGCCACGGGCCTTCTCTTCTTCCAATGCCGACTGCGCGTTAGCTAAGCTGGCTTCTGCCGCTTTGACGTTGGTATGGTAATCAGACTGTTCAACCCGAATCAACAGGTCACCTTCGTTAAAAAAACCGCCTTCAATAAAACTGGCGGCGACTTCAACAATACGGCCGTTAACCTCTGAACTTAAAAACGTTTCCAGCTTTGGCTTAACCGTACCCTGAGACTTGATACGGTAAACTAAATCCTCTGCCTGTATTGGCTCTGCGTTAATTAATACCGCCTGCCGTTGTTCTTGTTTTTTCTCAGGTGGTTTACGTAAACTCATTAACCCGACTGCTAACGCGACGGCGATGACAATAAGCCCAACCGGTATCATAATTTTTATAATTTTTGCTGCCATATTGAATTCCACGATGCTGTTTTTCTGACGTTATACTAAAACGCCGGTGAAGAAATGTAACGCTGTGAATGTTACGCTTTGTATCAGAGTAAGTAAGGATTTTATGTCTGTTCGTATTACAGCGAAAGAAACACCGCTGGCAAAACAGCTACCGGCAATGGT
>JBFKFH010000234.1:0-4711 GCA_041618685.1 Rheinheimera sp. | reverse complement strand
GTAGTGTTTCATCAGCCAGCTTCACTCGATATTAGATATATACAGTTGTACTAAACGCAGTGTATCAAAGCAGATTGGTAGCCGATATTGGCCAAAATGAAGATGGCGTCTACCCATAAAGCGGTAGCCACCTTTGCTTGCTTAGTGGTTGGGTGGTTTTTACCTAAAATTGCGGTTATTTTCACCCTGAGACATGCCCATGAAACACCTTATCCGCAATCTGTCACTTCGTCGCAAGCTGATGTTGTTACTTTTGTTACCCGCGATAGCGGCACTCTTGCTGGCTATGGATCTGTTGTATCTTAACTGGCAGCATGTTCGAACTGCGCAATACGTATCCCAGGCCATAGACACGTCCGTCACGATGAATAAACTGGTTGCAACTTTGCAGGCTGAAAGGGGCGCAAGTGGTGTGTATCTGGCCAGTGCAGGTGCACGTTTCGCTGATCGTTTACGCCAATTGCGTATGCAAACTGACCTTCGCTTGCAAGCTTTTGTGGCTTTGCAACAGCCAGAGCTGGTTGCTTTGCAACAACAACTGCAACAACTGCCTGAGCTACGTCATCAAATTGACCAACTTGCGTTGAGCAATAGCATGTCAGCTGAGCGCTATACGGCATTAATCACCGCGATGATAGCGCAGAATCACCAATTGGAAGCGACGCTCACACAGCAGGACATGGCACGGCAGCTTGCCACGTTAAACCAGCTTATTGAATTGAAAGAGCGAGCAGGGCGAGAGCGTGCCATTTTAGGCCTGGTATTTAGCCGGGGGAGTTTCAGTACTGAGTTACTTACCCGATTTAGTAACAATTTAGGTGCCTACAATGCTTTTAGTGAAAATTTTGTTCGTATGTTACGCCCGCAGCAACAACAAGCCTGGCAGCTGATAACTCAGCATAGCAGTTTTGCTGAGGTATCCCGTATACAGCAGCTTGGCTTTACCACCTCTCAAGGCGAGCCTCTCAATGTAGATGACGGCCAATGGTTTGATTTAGCCTCCGAGCGTTTGGCACAAATGGCGGTTTTTGAAGCTGAGCTTAATGCTGATATAGCGTCGGCGGCGGGGCAATTGTACCAGCAATCAAACCGGCAACTTTGGTTGCTATTGGGTGTTACCGCGTTGTTAGGTATTGTGCTGGCAGTGATAGCGATTAAAACAATACGTAGCATTGCTGACGCTGTTTGTAGTGTTGAAAATACCATAGCTGCCCTTGCTGGGCGGGATCTGAGCGCCCGCTGCCAGTATAGTGGCGAAGATGAATTTGGCAGCATTGCTGATAGCACCAACAATATGGCGCAGCAGCTGCAACAGGTTATTGTTAAAATAGGTGACGCAACAACGCAAGTCGCGACAGCGGCAGAGCAGTCTTCTGCTGTTACATTGCAAACCAGCAAAGGTGTGCAGCAGCAACAACAAGATACCGAAATGGTAGCAACGGCCATGCATGAGATGAATGCTACGGTGCGGGATGTGGCAGCCAGTACATCACAAGCGGCACTGTTATCAGACAGTGTGCAAGCCGCTGCGATACAGGGGCAAGATCGGTTGCAACAAACTGTTGCACTTATTCAGCGATTGTCGAGGCAGGTTGAAAGTACTGCTAATGTGATTGATAAAGTAAAGCACGATAGTGATGCTATTACCTCAGTGCTGGATGTTATTCGCGGTATTGCCGAGCAAACTAATTTGCTGGCACTTAATGCTGCGATAGAAGCCGCTCGTGCCGGTGAGCAAGGCCGTGGGTTTGCAGTTGTTGCAGACGAAGTACGCACGTTGGCGCAGCGCACGGCACAGTCTACCGGCGATATTCAACGAATGATTGAGGGGTTACAGCAGGGAGCACAGCAAGCATCTGATGCGATGGTAGTTAGTCTGGAACAGGCGCAGGAAGGACGGGATAAAGTGGCAGAAACCGGTGATATTCTGGCGTTGCTGTTGCAGGATATTAAGAGTATTAATGACAAAAATACTCAGATAGCCTCTGCTGCAGAGCAGCAAGCGGCAGTGGCAGAAGAGATAAACCAAAAAATTATCAATATCAGCGATGTAGCAGTGCAAACCAGTGCTGGTGCAGAGCAAATGGCTAGCACCAGCAGTGAATTGGCGCGGTTAGCTGAGCAGTTACAACTGACGGTCGCGCGCTTTAAACTGGCCTGAGCATCAGGCTGGTTTGGTGTTATCCAGATTGGCGTTAAACAACGCTGCGATAAGATCAGACTGGGTAATTACCCCTACCAGTTGCTGCTGATCATTTAATACCGGTATATGGTGTAAACCCTGATCAGACAGCACAGGCACCAGTGCAGCAATATGCTCATGTTCATGCGCAACAGTCAGCTTGCTAACCATGATATCAGCTACATTACGTTTGTATTGGCTGCTGTGCTTGTTACGCAGTAATAGCTGATTAACATGGCGCAACAACCCCCAGTAATGCGGTACTTTCAGGTTCTTCAGAAAGTCGACGGTTGAAATAACACCCAGCAAATGTTGTTCATCATTAACCACCGGTAACATGCTGATTTTGTGTTTGCGAAGCAATTGCCAGGCTGTTGCCACTGCAGTATCCGGTTTTACGGTGATAAGATCGCGCGACATGATGTCAGTGCAACGTATTTCGCCACTTTTCCGCTGATAAGCATGCAGCTGTGCCTGATGATACAAACGCTCAAGATCCTGCTCGCTGATATCTATTACCGTATCAAAACTGTTTAAAGCACTTAACAGATCTTCTGTTTGCAACCCCAACCGGTTTAGTGGTGATTTATCATGATGCAAATGAATGGGGTCGTACTGCTGTGAGGGCTTTTGCATACCTTGCTTTAACCAGAATTTTTGCAATAGCAGCGCGACTGCTAACATCACAAAAACGTTAAGTGCTACCGGGTAGAGTAAAAAGTCGTATCCCAAAACGGTGTCAGCAGAAGCAATAACCGGTACCAGTGCAGTGGCACCTCCGGGTGGATGCATACATTCAAACAGGTACATGACAAACAGCACACAGCCTATGGTCACTGCTGCCATTAGTGCAAGATCAGTAAACAGGTGTGAACACAGCAAACCAACGGTGGCAGAAATCAGATGACCGCCGACAAATGACCAGGGTTTGGCCAGCGGGCTATTGGGTAAGCCAAATAACAAGACCGATGATGCCCCCATTGAGGCCAATAACACAGCTGTACTCGCCATATCGGCTAACTGCATGCTGGTGTAGGTTACAATAAATAAGGCAATAAAAGCTGCCAATGCAACCTTTAGCCGTTCAGTTAGCGGAATTGCAGATAAACGCTGGCTGTCGCGTTTAATCAGACCAAGTTGCGCTAATAACATACTAAACAGATTTTTTGTCGGGGTTAGCAAGACAGAATCACTAGGTGCACCAAAAGAGGGCAAGTATAAGCAGTTAGTTCATAAAAAGACACCGCTGAGCGAAGCAGTGTCTTTTATATTAATTCGAAAGTTAACCTATTTGTTGCAGCGCCTGCTCTGCCGCTTTGCTGTCAAACACACCTTTTACCACCTGCCAACTTACTGCTAAGGCACCTATGATAAAGATCACATCACCAAAGGTTCTGATCCAGCGTAAGGTATGCAACATTTCACTTTGCATAAAGGCTTCGCTGCGGGCATACCATAAACCCTCGGTAGCGCTGGCATAAAACTGGATGAAACCAATTGGCAGCAAGCTGCTGAACAGCATCAGTACCAGACCACCATTCATCCACCAGAATGCCGTTTTCATCAGCTTTTCATCAAACACTAACTGAGGCCGGATATAACGCAGGATAAGCAGGCAGAAACCCAGAGCCAGGAAACCATATACACCGAATAACGCGGCATGCGCATGGGTTGGTGTGGTATTTAAGCCTTGCAGATAATACAGGGCGATAGGTGGGTTAATCATAAAGCCAAACACCCCGGCACCCAGCATATTCCAGAACGCTACCGCAACGAAAAATAGCAGCGGCCATTTAATCTCTGCCATCCACGGCGCTTTGTTTTTTAAGCGCCAGTTTTCCCAGGCTTCATAGCCAAGCACAACAAGCGGTACCACTTCCAATGCGCTAAAGGTTGCGCCTACCGCCATTACCGGTGTGGTGGTGCCAGCAAAATACAGGTGATGGAACGTCCCCGGAATGCCGCCCAGCATAAACAAAGAAGCTGACGCAAGACTGGCACTGGTTGCAACAGTGCGCGACACCAGTCCCATACTATGGAAGATAAAAGCCAGTGATACGGTGGCGAACACCTCAAAGAAACCTTCAACCCACAGATGTACAACCCACCAGCGCCAGTATTCCATTACCGATAAATGCGTGCGCTCGCCATAGAATAAACCGGCACCGTAGAATAAGCCGACACAAATAACTGATGCCGCGAATAGTGCCAGCAGGTTTTTGTCGCCCGGCGCTTTAAAGGCCGGCACTACGGCGCGTAGCATCAACACTAACCAGAACAATACGCCAACGTACTTAATAATTTGCCAAAAGCGGCCAATATCAATGTACTCATAGCCCTGATGGCCAAACCAGAAGCTTAAATGCTCAGGCATGATCTGCATAATGGCAAAGTAGTTACCAGCAAAGGAGCCTGCCACCAATACCACCAGTGCCCAAAACAGCACATCTACCCCCAGCTTTTGGAACTTAGGATCTTTACCGCCGTTAATAATCGGGGCTAAAAATAACCCGGCAGCCAGAAAACCGG
>JBFKFH010000233.1:0-4716 GCA_041618685.1 Rheinheimera sp. | reverse complement strand
GTGAGTTTATGCTTAATCTGCCAGAGACCAGCTTTGTGGTAAACCGGCCAGTAGTGGACGCGCCGGTATTAGCCGAGTTACCACAGAGCATTAAAGACGAAATTGCGGCAGAAAAAGCTGAGCCTGAGCCCGGGTTTCCCTGGGGGTTGGTGATCACGGCCAATATATTGATCCTGTTCGGCGGTGGTTTTGCTATTTGGTTTGTGATGACAGACAAAAAACTGACGGATTTAATGTTTTGGCAAAAAGCTGGCGCAGCCGCTCCGGCTGCCGCGGCAGCAGGCCGTAAAAATACGGCTGCAGCAGAAAAAAATAATGCCAATGCGCAAAAAAACAACGATATCGACGACATTCTGGATCTGACCCTGCCGGATGATTAAGGATTAGGCAAAAGCGGCAAAAAAGGTGTTGACGGCCTATCGGCTAATCCGTATCATTCCCGCCGCACTGCAGGATACCCAAACGAAATTCTGCAGCGCGATTGGCGCGGAGCGGTAGTTCAGTCGGTTAGAATACCGGCCTGTCACGCCGGGGGTCGCGGGTTCGAGTCCCGTCCGCTCCGCCACTTTACTGGCAATATAAGCCAGTAAAACATAAACCAGCTGATAGCTGGTTTTTTTGTTTTGCGGCCAAGCTTAACTGACATTAGCCGCGACCACACAGTTAGTAAAAATATCCTGCTGCGCCCTTATGCTTGCCGAAGACACCTGCATTAAGCCTAATATTGAATCAAACAGCATATCGTGGCTGATAGCCTGACGTTTTCTCTCGCTTAGGCATTGGAAATCTTTGGTGTTTAAAGGGTTAAAGCCCACTGAAAACCAAACAAACATGGGCACCCTGGTTTGTGCTTCTGGCGCCATCCAGTAGGGCAGGCCATGTAGATATACACCGTTCTCTCCCAGTGATTCACCATGATCAGACACATACAACATTGCTGTATCAAACTCGGTTGACAGCGATTGCAATAATTCAATGGTGGCATCGAGCATGTCATCGGTTGCCACTATGGCATTATCGTAGGCATTGATAATATGTTGCTGCGGACATTGATTTAGCAGGTTACTTTTACACTCGGGTAAAAAATGCTTTTGGCCGGCCAGGCTTCGTTTGTAATATTCAGGGCCGTGGTTACCTTGTTGGTGCAGTACCACAAACAGTGGCGTGTTAGCCGTTTTTGCCGTCAGCAATTTTTGCCTGAGTCCGTTTAGCAGCACAGTGTCCGGGCAGTCGCCGGGGCCGCAAGCGGTTGCGGCAGCAGAAAGAAAGCTTTGATCCTGTTCTACTCTGTCGCACATGCCTTTGCAGCCAGAGTTATTGTCGCGCCAGATAACCCTAACACCAGCACGCTGCAACACATCCAGCACGTTATCGGCGTTTTTGGCCAGTGTTTCATCGTACTGATCATGATTAAGGTAACTGAACATGCAAGGAACCGATATGGCGGTGGCGGTACCGCAGGCGTCAATGGCGCCCAGATTGACAATATTACGCTGTGCCAGTTTTGGCGTGGTATTACGCTGATAACCATTCAGCCCCAGATGGTCTGCCCTTACCGTTTCGCCCAGTACTAAAATGACCAGTCTGGGTTTACCCTGTTGCGGCAACAGTCGCGCATCTTTTGCGTAGTGTACAAACGCCGGTGTGGCGTGCTGTGCGGTTTTGCTTCGTACGGCACCAATGGTGGCATTGAGCATATTAAATGGCGTCGCCTGATGTTTCAGATAGCGGTGTTGGCGAAATACTGCGGCAAAGCTTTGATATTGCACCAGGACTAACAGTGCTATCAGCGCCAGGATAGCTGCTATCGCGATGATGTGGCCAGTCACTGCACGTTTTTGCGGCACAACACTATGTTTGGTCCACAGTAGTAAGACGGCTGGCAGGATAACGTAGCTAAAGAAATAGGGCAGCATCGCCGGGTTTAGTAAACCATAGATTTCATGGCTGTCGGTTTCTATCGCATTGAGCAACATGTCCTTGTCGATAACCACACCGTATTGCAGCATAAAATACTGACCGGTTGCACTGATAGCTAGCAAACCAATTAGCCAGCCTTTTTGTAATGTTCCTATGCTAAATAGTTGGCAAATCAGCATATTAAGTAAAAATAACAGGCTGATAAGCGGCCAGGCTAATGACACGCCGCCAAGCGGCCAGATACTGCGCATAAAGCTTTGGTTAAATGCCAGTGTGATGAGCATTGCCACAACCAGGGTTGAAAACCATGGTGCGACTGTCGGACGGAAGTAATATGCTGCGCTAGGTGTGGCAAAGTAAAGGCTGTTGGTTGACATAGATACTGCGCTAATAGTCGGGAATAGCAGCAGTGTATAAAGACTTTCTTAAGACGGTCTTAAAGGATGATACACAACAACAGGCTACTAATGTGCCGCCGGTAATTGCAGGGTAACACTGACCTCATTATGCTGAGCTAACGCAAAGGCGACGCTACCACCATGCAATTCAACAATGCGCTGTACAATAGATAAGCCCAGGCCTGAGCCGTCAATATGTTGATGACTTTGATGGCGGAAAAAACGGTTGCCCATGCGCTGCGGATCCGGTTGGATACTGCTGTGATTATGCACCGTCAATGTAATTAACCGGTTGCTGTGTTGAGTTGCCGACAAGGCTACACTGGCATTATCGTCAGAGTATTTACTGGCGTTATCAAACACATTCCGCAGTGCTGACTGCAGTAGTATGCTATCACCGCAAATCAGTAGCTCGGGCGCGATGGTGATATCCCAGCTGACTTTTTCCAGTAACGAAAGGGGCATTTGCGATAATGCATCCTGCACCAGATTAATTAACGGCGTCACCGTGGTATGCAGGTCCTGTACCCGTTCCAGCCGGCTCAGCGTCAATAATTGATTGACCAGATGCGTCATACGTTTGCTGCCGTCAATAATCGCGGTGGCGGCTTCGCTGATATGTTCGGGCTCAGACGCATTTTGTAAGTTCTGGGCGTGCAGCTGCAATATACTCAACGGCGTTCTTAGTTCGTGTGCCGCATCGGCAACAAAGCGTTTTTCCTGCTGAATATAATGTCGCATCCGCTCGATAAGCTGATTGATGGCATGTTGAATCGGCTGTAGCTCTGCCGGTTGTTTTAAAGTAATTTCGGTTAGTTGCTCGGCTTGCTTGGCGGCCACAGTCTGCTGCAGCAGGTTTAATGGGCGTAACACCAGTTTTACCACAACGTAAATCAGAATACTGAGCGGTAAAATCATCAACAAAATGGGCCTGATTTGCGCTAATGCAATGTGCTCACTCATTTCCTGCCGTACATCTTCGCGTTGCGCGGTAAAAACCCACACACCGTCACTTTGCGACAAGCTGAAGCTGATCCAGTGAATGCCTTGCTCGATAATCTCGTGATAGCCCTGTTCGGTTTTAGGTTCGGGAAACTCTTCGGCATTTTCTGATGCCATCAGCAACCTGTCGCCTTGCCATACCTGAAAGGCCAACTTACGTTCGTACTTATGTCCGGTATAACGGCGCTCCTGCGCTGAGGTTAAATTTTCACCGCTGTCAGCAAACTCCGGCACCGCAATAATTAACGGTGTGTCGGGTGAAAAGGCCGGCACCACACTGAGCATCGTCGCGACCAGTCTGGCGTTACGCGCCAGCTGGGCATCGTAAATTTCGTCCAGCTCATGCATCGCATCCTGATACGATACCAGTGCGGTGAAACTCAGGCTGCAAATCATAATCAGGTTAATGACAATTAACAGCCACACTTTAATACTATTAATCTGCATAGTGACTGTTCAACATGTAGCCGACGCCTCGAATGGTTTTGATCAACTGCGGGTGCAGTTTTTTGCGTAAACTATGAATATGCACTTCTATGGCATTGCTCTCGGTTTCCCCGTCCCAGCCATGACACAACTCTTCAAGCTGGCGTCTGGACAAAATGCGATCGGGTTGCAGCATAAAATCTTTTAGCAGCATAAATTCGCGCCGCGTCAGCGTAACATTCTGTTCACGGTGAGTGCATTGCAAATTGCCAATGTCTAACGCCACGTCGGCTACGCTGAGCATATCATCACGTCGCGGAGCATGGCGCCGGCTTAGCGCTCTGATACGGGCTTCCAGCTCTAATACATCAACCGGTTTTACTACGTAGTCATCGGCGCCATTATTAAACGCGGCGAGTTTAATGTCGATATCATCCTGCGCGGTCAGTACTAATACCGGCAGGGTTTTGCCCGCCTTGCGCAACGCTTTGAGTACCGCTATGGCAAAACCATCTGGCAGGCCTAAATCAAGAATAAGCAATGAAAATATACTGTCTGCCAATGCTTGCAGCGCTTGTTTTCCATTAGTGCAGTGTTCCGGTTGATAGCCCATGCGTTTGAGGCTGGTTATCATACCTTTGGCCAGCGCCAAATCATCTTCAACTAATAAAATCCGCATTAATGTTGTCCGTTTGTGAAGTGGTGCGCCGGGCTGCAAATCACCATAAAGCACAGCTTAGCGCAAAGCAAACACAGTACCAAGGTGGTTACGTCATGTGACATAAAGTGGGCGCCGCGCAGCTGTTGGGTTATACCAAACACCAGCCCGGCTATTAAACCGGCGGCTAAACCGACAAAGCGCCAGCGTGGTGCCTGCCGGTTGAAAAAGAAGAACAACGCCACCCAGGCATAGCCCACGCTGGCATGACCGGCCGGAAAGCACTGGCTGTAGGGCAAATAGGACGGGCGG
>JBFKFH010000232.1:0-4735 GCA_041618685.1 Rheinheimera sp. | reverse complement strand
GGATACTTCGGTACCGGCCAGGGTGTAACGGTAGATGTTGTCAACGAACAACAGTACGTCACGACCTTCGTCACGGAACTTCTCAGCCATGGTGAGACCGGTCAGGGCCACACGCAGACGGTTTCCTGGGGGCTCGTTCATCTGGCCGTAAACCATGGCCACTTTATCGAGAACGTTAGACTCCTTCATTTCATAGTAGAAGTCGTTACCCTCACGAGTACGCTCACCAACACCTGCGAATACAGACAGACCGCTGTGCTCGGTGGCGATGTTGTTGATCAGTTCCATCATGTTTACGGTTTTACCTACACCGGCACCACCGAATAGACCAACTTTACCACCTTTAGCGAACGGGCATACCAGGTCGATAACCTTGATGCCGGTTTCCAGCAACGCGTTAGACGCGGCTTGATCTTCGTAGCTTGGCGCGGCACGGTGAATAGGCATACGCTCTTCTTCACCGATTGGGCCTGCTTCGTCGATTGGCTCGCCTAAAACGTTCATAATACGACCCAGTGTGGCTTTGCCTACCGGAACGTGAATTGCTTTACCGGTGTTTGTCACAGCTGCGCCGCGACGTAAACCGTCTGTTGTACCTAATGCGATAGTACGAACTGTACCGCCACCCAGCTGCTGCTGCACTTCCAGCACTAAACCAGCCAGATCACCGTCAGTCACGTTTAACGCGTCATAGATACCAGGTACCGCATCTTGTGGAAAATCGATATCCACAACGGCGCCAATGATTTGGACGACCTTACCTTGACTCATGATGTTTCCTCAAATTTCTCAAAACTGTTTACCTTAGCCTACAGCTGCCGCACCTGCGACGATCTCGCTAAGCTCCTGGGTAATCGCGGCCTGACGTGCTTTGTTGTACACAAGCTTCAGGTCGTCCATCAGGTTACCGGCGTTGTCTGTTGCAGCCTTCATGGCTACCATCCGCGCCGCGTGCTCACTGGCAGAATTCTCTACCACACCCTGATAAACCTGCGACTCTACGAAACGGTCTAACAACATATCGATGATAGGTTGTGGGTCCGGCTCGTACAGGTAATCCCAGTTGTGCTCTTTTTGTGCAATGTCTGCTTTTGGCAAAGGTAAGAGTTGATCGATCACTGGCTCTTGTTTCATGGTGTTAACAAATTTGTTGTACACCAGAAATAAGCGGTCAATCCGGCCTTCGTTAAATGCGTTAAGCATTACTTTTACCGAACCAAGCACATCAGCCAAACGTGGTACGTCACCTGAACCCGCCTGTTGCGCAACTACCTTGCCACCGAATCGCTTAAAAAACGCTGTTGCTTTGTTACCGATAACGGCAAACTGGGCATCTACGCCTTTTTCTTTCCAGCTTTTCAGCTCAAGGGCAACTTTCTTAAACTCGTTGGTATTCAGGCCACCGCAAAGACCACGATCAGTAGAAATGACAATATAGCCAACCCGTTTTACCTCACGATCCGCTAAATACGGATGGCGGTATTCCAGGCTGCCATTGGCAACGTTACCGATCACTTTGCGCATACCTTCAGCGTATGGGCGTGTTGCAGCTACACGGTCCTGCGCTTTGCGCATTTTGCTGACCGCAACCTTTTCCATAGCACTGGTGATCTTGCGAGTATTATTAATACTCCCGATCTTACTTTTTATCTCTTTACCACCGGCCATGACTGTATCTCCGTTTCATTCAACGAATGGGGTGGCAAGCCACCCGCACTGCTTACCAGGTCTGCGTTGCCTTGAATTTCTCAATGGCAGCTTTGAACGTAGACTCGATTTGGTCGTTGTAGTTACCGGTTTTATCGATATCAGCCATCAGCTCAGCGTGTTCTGCTTTCATGAACGCGATCAGACCAGCTTCAAAATCTAAGATTTTGGCTACGTCGACGTCTTTCATAAAGCCTTTTTCGATAGCGAAAATAGACACACCCATTTCGGCAACAGACATCGGGCTGTACTGCAGCTGTTTCATCAGCTCAGTTACCTTCTGACCGTGCTCTAACTGAGCGCGGGTCGCTTCGTCCAGGTCAGAAGCAAACTGCGCGAATGCAGCCAGTTCTGAGTACTGTGCTAATGCCAGACGAATACCACCACCTAATTTCTTGATGATCTTGGTTTGCGCTGCACCACCAACCCGCGATACCGAAATACCTGCGTTTACTGCAGGACGGATACCGGCGTTGAACAAGTCAGTTTCTAAGAAGATCTGACCGTCAGTAATCGAAATTACGTTAGTAGGTACGAATGCTGATACGTCACCCGCTTGCGTTTCAATAATTGGCAATGCCGTTAAAGAACCGGTTTTGCCTTTTACTTCGCCGTTGGTGTACTTTTCAACATAGTCAGCATTAACGCGCGATG
This sequence comes from Rheinheimera sp., assembly GCA_041618685.1. Lineage (GTDB taxonomy): Bacteria > Pseudomonadota > Gammaproteobacteria > Enterobacterales > Alteromonadaceae > Alishewanella. The sequence goes on along the minus strand of JBFKFH010000232.1, from coordinate 2,374 downwards.
CGCGCTCCAGCAGACGTGAGTGTAAATAGAATACGTCACCAGGGTAAGCTTCACGGCCAGGCGGACGACGTAATAGCAATGAAATCTGACGATAAGCAACAGCTTGCTTAGACAAATCATCATATACAATCAGGGCATCTTCACCACGGTCACGGAAATATTCGCCCATGGTACAGCCAGAGTATGGTGCTAAGAACTGCAGTGCAGCGGCTTCAGAAGCAGAGGCAACCACAACAATAGTGTGGGCCAGCGCGCCGTGCTCTTCCAGCTTACGAACTACGTTAGCAATAGTAGAGGCTTTTTGGCCTACAGCTACGTAGACACACTTAACGCCGGTGCCTTTCTGGTTGATAATCGCATCGATAGCCAGTGCCGTTTTACCGGTCTGACGGTCACCGATCAGCAATTCACGCTGACCACGACCGATAGGGATCATCGCATCAACAGACTTATAACCGGTCTGCATTGGCTGGTCTACCGATTGACGCTCGATAACGCCAGGGGCGATTTTTTCTACTGGTTCAAAACCAGCAGCTTCAATCGGGCCTTTACCATCGATAGGCGCACCTAAGGTATTAACCACACGGCCTAGTAACGCCGGGCCAACCGGTACTTCTAAAATACGGCCAGTGCTTTTAACTTTAGTGCCTTCAGTTAAGTCCGCGTACGGGCCCATAACTACAGCACCAACTGAGTTGCGCTCTAAGTTCAGCGCGATAGCGTAGCGATTGCCAGGAAGCTCAATCATCTCGCCTTGCATACAATCTGCAAGACCGTTGATACGAATAATACCGTCTGTTACCTGAACGATAGTACCTTCGTTACGAGCTTCACTGACCACTTCAAACTGAGCAATACGACTTTTGATCAGTTCTGATATTTCAGTGGAATTCAGTTGCATTCTCTGTTCCCCAATTACGACTGCAGCGCAGTTGCTAAACGATCCAGCTTACCGCGGATCGAGCCATCAATAACCATGTCACCTGCTTTAATCAGCATGCCGCCGACCACTGCAGGATCTTCGCTACAGTTCAATTTAACTTTGCGTGCCAAACGTTGCGATAATGCTGTGGCCAGCTTGTCTTGTTGTGCTTTACTCAGCTTGGTAGCAGAAACCACAGTAACGTCGATTTCTTTTTCAAACTCAGCTTTAAGCTCGACAAAGGCAGCTAACACTTCAGGCAACGCCAACAAGCGATGATTTTCTGCCATCACTTTAATAAAGTTTTGGCCGTGCTCATTGAGTTGCTCACCACATACCTGAATAAACAGACCGGCCTGCTTATCAGCAGCGCCGTTGGCGCTTAAATAAGCGCCAACCTGGTCGTTCTTTGCTACTTCAGCAGCAAAGGCCAACATCTGCAGCCAGGCGTCTAACGCTTTTTGCTCAACAGCAAAATCGAAAGCCGCTTTGGCGTAAGGACGAGCAATATTAGTCAAATCAGACATAGCTCTTCCTCATTACAGTTCTTGAACCAATTTTTCCAGAATGTCGCTGTGAGCAGCTTCATCGATAGAACGTTGCAGAATTTTCTCTGCGCCAGCCACTGCTAAAGCAGCAACTTGTTTGCGCAGTTCTTCGCGTAAACGATTACGCTCGGCTTCCAGTTCTGCCCGACCAATTGCCAGAACATTTTCACGTTCCGCATTGGCTTTATGCACGGCTTCATCAATCATTTTGGCTTCGCGTTTTTTCGCTTGCTCAATAATTTCTGCTGCCTGCGCTTTAGCGTCTTTTAACTGATCTTTGGCTTTATCCTGAGCTAATGCTAAGTCTTTTTCCGCCCGATCAGAGGCCGCTAAACCGTCAGCTATTTTTTTCTGGCGCGCTTCAATCGCATTGATTAGCGGCGGCCATACAAATTTCATACAGAACAGTACGAACACCGCAAATGCGATTAATTCGCCGATCAGAGTGGCGTTTAAGTTCACGACCGCTCCTCCTTAGTTAACAGTTGTTCGGATTGACAAAAACCTTCAATTACATTGCGAACAACATGTACATGGCAATACCAACGCCAATCATCGCAACCGCATCGATCAGACCTGCCAGGATGAACATTTTAACTTGCAGTGAAGGGGCTAATTCTGGCTGACGGGCACAAGCTTCTAAGAATTTACCGCCCATGTTACCGAAACCCAGTGCAGTACCGATAGCACCGAAACCGATTAACAAAGCAACTGCGATTAACTTAAGACCTAATACTAGTTCCATTTTTTTCTCCGATATTTCAATAGTTAAAGTTAAAGTTTAAAAAAATCAGTGGTTATCTGAACTGGCCATACTTAGGTACACTATGGTCAGCATCATAAATACAAACGCTTGCAACACAATTACCAGAATATGGAATACCGCCCAGACAAAGTGCAGTGG
>JBFKFH010000231.1:0-4768 GCA_041618685.1 Rheinheimera sp. | reverse complement strand
TAACCTGACAGTCGTTTGCGCATTGCAAGCGCACAAACTCTTCCTGCGGTTGCAATGCAGTTTACGTAAAGGTAAAGTTGCCGCCGATAATAAACACAACAAACCGGTGCCAGTGGTATTGCTGGTACAAAACGGGGAGAGCGGTAAAAGCCGCTATACTAAGCGCTGCTGCGATACAGAGCCAGAATTTACCGGCCACGTGCAGTTATGCTAACCACATGTCTAACACGTATAACAAACAAGAGACACCCTATGACTAACCCAAATAACGCCACCATCACTACGGTGCACACTGCAGAGTTTACTGCCGGTGATGCGTTAAAAATTCCTACGCTGCGCATTCTGCGCGACGATGGCAGCCTGTACGAAGGAGCCACCGCGCCAAAGCTGGATAAAGCCACTGCGCTTAAAATGTATGACACCATGGTATTTACCCGTGTGCTGGATGAGCGGATGCTTGCCGCGCAGCGTCAGGGCCGCATCAGCTTTTACATGCAGTGCTTAGGTGAAGAAGCTACCACGGTTGGCAGTGCGGCGGCGCTGGATGATAAAGACATGATTATGGCGCAGTACCGTGAACAGGGTGCGTTGCGCTATCGTGGATTTACGCTGGAGCAGTTTATGAATCAGCTGTTTTCCAACGAAAAAGACTTGGGTAAAGGCCGCCAGATGCCGGTGCATTATGGCAGCAAAGACATTTATTACATGACCATTTCATCACCGCTGGGTACGCAAATTCCTCAGGCGAGCGGTTACGCGTATGCTCAAAAGCTACGTGGATTAAACAACACTACCATTTGCTATTTCGGCGAGGGTGCGGCATCAGAAGGTGACTTTCACGCTGGTTTAAATATGGCCGCCGTGCACAAAGCGCCGGTTATTTTCTTCTGCCGCAATAATGGTTATGCCATTTCTACGCCAGCCAACGAACAGTTTGTTGGTGACGGTATAGCGTGTCGGGCTGTAGGTTACGGTATGAAGGCCTTACGGGTCGACGGTGCTGATATCCTGGCGGTGTACCAGGCTACCCAGATGGCACGTCAACATGCTGTTGAACACAATGAACCGGTATTAATTGAGTCAATTGCTTACCGTTTAGGTGCCCATTCATCATCAGATGATCCAAGTGGTTACCGCTCAAAAGAAGAAGAAGAAAAGTGGCGGCAAAATGACCCTATTTCGCGTTACCGCCTGTGGCTGATTGAGCAAGGTTGGCTGGACGAAGCGGAAGATAAGGCCCGTATTGAAGCGCTGCGTGGTGAAATACTTGATGCGCTAAAAGTGGCAGAAAAAGTGGCCAAGCCGGGCATCGAGCATTTGATTTCAGATGTTTACGCTGAGCCAATTCCGGCATTACAACAACAATTAGATGAATTAAAAGCGCATATCCGTAATTACCCGGATGCGTATCCGGTAACGGCGGGGAGATTAGACTAATGGCAAAGATGAATATGTTGCAGGCCATTAATAATGCGCTTGATTTAGCAATGGCCAAAGATGACAGCGTTGTGTGTTTTGGTGAAGACGTAGGCCATTTCGGCGGCGTGTTCCGTGCCACCAGCAAGCTGCAGGAAAAGTATGGCAAGGCACGTTGTTTTAACACACCGTTGACCGAGCAGGGTATTGCAGGTTTTGCCAACGGTATGGCTGCCCAGGGCATGAAACCGGTTGCCGAAATTCAGTTCGCCGATTACATTTTTCCGGCGTTTGACCAAATCGTGAACGAGACTGCGAAGTTTCGCTATCGTTCAGGTAACGAGTTCAATGTTGGTGGCCTGGTTTTTCGTAGCCCTTATGGTGGCGGTATAGCTGGCGGCCATTATCATAGTCAGTCGCCAGAGGCTTATTTTGCTCATACCCCAGGTTTAAAGGTGGTGATCCCACGCGATCCGTATCAGGCCAAAGGTTTGTTACTGGCGTCAATTGCCAGCCCGGATCCGGTGATTTTCTTTGAACCAAAAAAACTATACCGCGCGTCGAGCGGTGAAGTGCCTGAAGAGTATTACGAAATTGAACTGGGTAAAGCCGAAGTAACGCAGCAGGGCAAAGATGTTACTGTGCTGGCCTGGGGCGCTCAGATGGAAATTATCCAAAAAGCAGTTGAGATGGCCGAGCAAGACGGTATCTCCTGTGAAGTGATTGACCTGCGTAGCATATTGCCATGGGATGCAGACACAGTGGCAGAATCGGTGAAGAAAACCGGCCGTCTGGTTATCAACCACGAAGCGCCGTTAACTGGTGGTTTTGCCGGTGAAATTGCTGCCACCATTCAGAAAATGTGTTTCCTGTATTTAGAAAGCCCGATTGAACGGGTATGTGGTATGGATACACCTTATCCGCTGGCGCTGGAAAAAGAGTATGTGGCAGATCATTTAAAAACCTACGAAGCGATTAAGCGCTCAGTAAACTTTTAACGGAGGCGGCAATGAAAAAAGATTTTATTCTGCCGGATATCGGTGAAGGTATTGTTGAGTGTGAAATCGTTGAATGGCTGGTCGCTGAGGGCGATAGCATTAAAGAAGATCAGCCAGTATGTGATGTAATGACTGATAAAGCCCTGGTACAAATTCCCGCCGTGCACAACGGTGTAGTATCTAAGCTGTATTACGCCAAAGGCGAGATTGCCAAAGTGCATGCGCCGTTGTTTGAAATGCAGGTGGACGGCGACAACACAGCCGACGCGCAGCCTGCAGCAGCGCAGACAAGCAGTCAGGCAGCCTCAACAGCGCCAACTGCAGCCACTATTAACACCGGTAGCAGCGAAGATTTTATTTTGCCAGACATTGGCGAAGGTATCGTAGAGTGTGAAATTGTCGACTGGCTGGTAGCCGAAGGCGATGACATTGTTGAAGATCAGCCAGTGTGCGACGTGATGACAGACAAGGCATTGGTACAAATTCCGGCGAAATATTCCGGTAAAGTTACCAAGCTGTATTACGCCAAAGGTGAGATTGCCAAAGTACATTCCCCGTTGTTCGCTATGCAGCATGCCGGTTTAGTAACTGTGGCTGAGCCTGCCAGCGCGGCAGCGGTAACCGCAGTGGTAGCCAAAAAAGCATGTCCGTTGCAACAAAACACCGCGCCAGGCAGTGCGGCAGAGGGTAAAGCATTGGCCAGCCCGGCAGTAAGACGCTTGGCGCGCGAGCTTAATGTCGATCTTAGTAAAGTACCTGGCAGCGGCGAAAAAGGCCGGGTTTACAAAGACGATGTGCGCGCCTTTGCCAGTGGCAAAGTAACTGCTACCACAGCTGCATCGCCGGTAGTTGCACCAGCGGCTACGACAGCTTCAGTATCAGGCGCTGGCAGCCGGTCTGAGCCGATTAAAGGTATTAAAGCGGTAATGGCACGGCAGATGATGGACTCTGTGTCTACCATTCCACATTTTACCTATTGCGAAGAAATTGATTTAACTGAATTGATTGCGCTGCGTCTTAGTTTAAAAGATCAGTATGCTAAGCAAGGCGTTAAGCTGACAATGATGCCATTTTTTATCAAGGCATTGTCGCTGGCAATTGAGCAGTTCCCGATTATGAACTCGCAAGTTAATCGTGATTGTACCGAACTTACCTATTTTAATGACCACAACATAGGTGTTGCTGTGGATTCTAAAGTGGGCTTGCTGGTGCCTAATATTAAGGGGTGTCAGCTAAAGTCGGTTATTCAGATTGCTGAAGATCTTACGCGCATGACCGAGCAAGCGCGAGAAGGCCGCGTCAGCCCAGCCGATTTGAAAGGCGGTACTATTAGTATTTCAAATATTGGCGCCTTGGGCGGCACAGTGGCAACGCCTATTATTAATAAACCGGAAGTGGCTATTGTGGCGCTGGGTAAAGTGCAGACGTTACCGCGCTTCAATGCTAAAGGTGAAGTGGAAGCCCGCCAGCTTATGCAGATAAGCTGGTCTGGTGATCACCGTGTAATTGACGGTGGCACGATTGCGCGCTTTACCAATTTGTGGAAACAGTACCTTGAGCAGCCTGCCTCCATGCTAATGACGATGCGCTAAACGCGTTACGCTTGGCAGCCCGCTGGCTTTCTGCTAAAACCCACTGCAACACAGTGGGTTTTTTATTGCATTAAGGATAATGGATGCACGAACTAGAAGATTTACGCGTGCTGGTGCAAGCGCACAGCCCGTTAATTGTTATTGAAAGTTATGAAGAGCCACGGGCGCTGCTGCTAATAAAACGGCTGGCGATTAATTTAATGCGGCCGGTATCTAAATGGAGTATTACCGAGGGCTTACACCGGCTGGATGGCGACCATAGCGCCCAGGCGTTTAATGCTGATGCTACCAATCTGTTGGCGCAAATAAAGGCCACCCGTAATCCCGGTATTTTCGTGTTGTGCGATTTTCATCCGTTTTTAGCCGAACCCAAGCACGTACGCTATATCAAAGAGATAGCACAAGCTCATGAACAGCTGGGCCATACGCTTATCTTACTCAGTCATGCGCTGGAGGTGCCACCTGAGCTGGCACGGCTGTGTTATCGCTTTGAGCTTAGCCTGCCGTCGGATCAGCAAATACGCCAGCTGGTGCACGAAATGGCCGATAGTTATGCCAGTAAACAGGGCTATCTTGTCGACTTACCACCTGAACAGGTAAGCCTGCTGGTGCAAAATTTGCGCGGACTAACCTTTGCTGAAGTAAAACGCCTGGCGTACAAAGCCATTGCTGATGATGGCGCGATAACGGCAGACGATATTCCGCGCATTAACCGCGCTAAATTTAGCCTGTTACAAACCGACGGCGTATTGTCGCAGGTGT
>JBFKFH010000230.1:0-4965 GCA_041618685.1 Rheinheimera sp. | reverse complement strand
TAATTACGTAATGGCAAATCGGTGATGCCGGTGAAATTAAACCGCGGTAACGCGGCGATAGCGTCAATCACCGCCATGTCGGTACTGCTGATCTGGCCGAACACAGTAAAACCGCTATTCTGCGCGTCCAGGTTTGCCGCATTATTGGCCAGGTTAATAAACCACTGGTTCGTCGCACTATTCGGATTGCCGGCCTGTTTCGCCATTGCCACAGTGGCACGTACATTCGACCATTTCGGTTCATTTACAATAGCTGCATTGGTGGTGGTAGCTTTTAACGGCAGTTGCTGGTCAAAGGTAAAACCGCCACCCTGAATAACAAAACCAGGCACAGAGCGATGAATTACCGTGCCATTGTAACGACCAGAACTTACGTAGTTCAAAAAATTCTGTACCGTTACTGGCGTCGTTTCATCGTACAGGTTGATCTCAAACTTACCCAGATTGGTTGTTACTTCTACTATCGTAGCCTGCGCCAGCCCGCTGCAACCCAGCACTACGGTGGCCAGCAAAGCTTTTACTGCGGCCTGTATTGATTTTGATGTCATAAGCATAATCTCCGTAATTTTGTGCCGCAGCATAAGGCAGGCAGCCGCCCTAAATCCAGTGTCATAACAATTAATTACGTTTGGAAATAGATTTTGCTGTTGCTGCAGCGCGTCGATAACGGGCTTTACCCGCCTTAGCATCTGCACTGTGCCTGTTGCCACGCCAGCGGGGTTTTTGTCCAACCGGCAGGCCAGAAGGAACCACAGCGGCAGCACTACTGACCAATTGATGCAACTGGGCAATCAACGGCTGCATAAAGGCCTGATAACTGTGCTGGCGCTGACAAATTGCATTTAATGCGGCTTCCCAAAGTGCGGTCATATCCGGAGCGACAGCCTGCTCGGGTAAAGCTTGTATCAAAGCACAGCCGGTAGCCGTCGCATGTATTGTTTTTCCTTCGCGTCGCAAAAAGCCACGTTTAAACAGCAGCTCTATAATGCCGGCCCGGGTTGCGTCAGTGCCCAGACCATCAGTTTCACGTAATATTTTACGGATATCGGGGTCTTGCACGAAACGACTGATACCTGTCATGGCTGCCAGCAAGCTGGCGTCGGTAAACGCCTGTGGCGGGCGGGTCTGCTTTTCCAGCAGCCGGGCACCGGTACACAGTAATTGCTGCCCCTGCTGCAATGCGGGCAGGACAGCATGCTGCAATGCTTGTTCTGCCGGGTCCATTGCCGCTTTCGCGCTTACCTCGTTGCTGAATAATAATTTCCAACCCATGCTACGTGCCATCCGGGCTTTGGCAATAAAGCACCCACCGGCAATCGTCAACTCAACTTCAGTGTCGGCATAACAGTATGCCGGATAAAACTGTGCCAGATACTGACGGGCAATTAGCTGATACAACCGCTGCTCTGGCTGGCTTAACCGGCTTAGCTGCTGACGCTTTTCTGTTGGAATGATGGCATGGTGTGCCTCCACTTTTGCATCATTCCAGGCCTTGCTTATCAGGTTGGTATCCGCCGCCAGCACCGCAGAGGCCAAATCAGCATCATTGGCTGCTATCGTCTGACATACCGCCTTCGCCTGCCTGAGCTGTTCTTTGGGTAAATGCCGGCTGTCGGAACGCGGGTAGGTAATCAACTTGTGCTTTTCATAGAGCTGCTGACAACTGTCCAGCACCTGCTGCGCGGTCATACCGTATCGTTTTGCGGCGTCTATCTGCAACGAAGACAGGTTGTAAGGCAGCGGCGGCGCCTGTTTGCCCTCTTTTTGCTCCAGTTTAGTGACCAAGGCCGGTTGTCCGGCAATCTTTTGTTGTACCTTAGCCGCCAATCCTTGATGCAAAATGCGGCCGTCTTCATCCTGCCACGGCGCACAAGCCGAGCTGGGTTGCCATAATGCCGTAAAACATTGCTTATCTGCCGTTTCTACTTCAGCTAATACCTGATAAAACGGCTTAGCAACAAAGCTGGCAATATCCTGATCCCGCCTGACCACCAGGCCCAGTAACGGCGTTTGTACCCTGCCCACCGACAGCACACCGCTATAGCCGGCTTTTTGCCCCTGCAAGGTATAGGCTCTGGTCATATTTAGCCCATATAGCCAGTCGGCCCTGCTGCGTGCCAGTGCAGAGGTAGATAGCGGAATAAATTCCCGGTTTGGCCGCAGCTGGCTCAACGCGCGCTTGACGGCAGGCGGATTGAGATCATTAATCAGCAGGCGCTGCGTAGCCGCCAGTTTTTCTGCGCTTACACCACAATAGGCCAGCACTTCATCAACTAATAGCTGTCCCTCACGGTCAGGATCACCGGCGTGCACCAGGCTATCTGCTTGTTTTAACAGCTTTTTTATTACGTTAAGCTGTTGTTCAGCTGACTTTCGTACCTTTAACTGCCATTTATCTGGCACTATAGGTAATTGTGCTGCCTGCCAGCGTTTATAATCCGGATGGTAATCCTGCGGTTCAGCCTGCTCTAACAGATGACCAATACACCAGCTGACCACATCACCATTCGCCAGACGAATGAAACCTTTATCCTTATGTTGCGGTTGAGGTAATACCGCAGCAATAGCGCGGCCCAGGCTGGGTTTCTCGGCGATGTACAGGATCATAACGGCACCATAACTGTATCTATATACAGCAATTTAGCCGCTCAACCGTTAAGATGCAAAGAAAATGTAATTAAAATTTGGTTTTGAAAAAAAAGTGCTTAGAATGTTGCATTGGCAACAGGCAATATTTCTGGTCATTCCACTCACGTCAGTCGGATATAAAGTAATGCAATATAGTGAAGTTAAGAAAATCTGTGATGAATTGCACAAAACAGGCAAGCCCGTTTCATTAGATTATTTAATTTCTAAAGTACCAGGTGCGCAGGCCAGCCTTGTGGTGCATTACCAGAAATGGCGCAATGAGCAGGCCAACCGGCCACTTGAACCCGTTAATACTGCCGACAGTTTTTTCAGTAAAGATTTTGTCGCTGCATTTCAGCGCGAATCTGAACAACACACAAAAAAGATCACCGACCAGCTTAACCAACAGTTGCAACAGGCAATGCAGGCAGAGGTGCTGGCGGCTGAGCATAACCGTGAGCTGCAACATGAAGTTGAACAACTGCAGCAACGTAAGGCCGAGCTGGAAGGCAGCCTGCAACAACAGCAGCAGCAACTGGCAACTCAGGCAGAAAAATTCACCAGCCTGACAGAAGAGCGCGATCGGGCATTGTCTGACAGCCGCGAACAGTCAAACGCTCTGGAAAAAACCAACGCTGAGCTTGAACAACTACGCAGCGAATTGGCACTGGCAGATCAGGAACTCACTGACAGTAAGAATAAACTGCAGCAGCTGGAAAAAGCACTGGAAGACAGCCAAAATAAAGCTGCCGAAGCTGACAAAGCGGCGGCGCAGGCGCGGGGCGATGCCGAACAACTACAACTTAAGCTGATTAGCCTGCAGCAGGCACAGGATGAGCTGGAAGAACAACTGCTACAAGAGCAGCAGCTGAACCAGCAAAAGCTACAACAATTACAGGCCGAATTGGCTACTGCTGAGCAAGAGCTAGAACCGCTGCAGCAAAAAGCCCGGCAGGCAGAGCAGGCGGAGCAACAGTTAAAAACGTTGCAGGAAGAGGAAGCCAAAGCAAAAGCCGAACTGGAAAAAGCCCGTCAGGAATACAAAAAATCGCAGCAAGATTTGCAAAACCGCGACCACGACGTAACGGAATTGCAGGCAATGCTAAGCGAGTTCGAAACTAAGCTGCAGCAAGCCACTAAAACCGAAACACAGGCGGTGGCATTAAACAAACGGTTGCAAGCCCAGCTCGCGCAGTTGCAAAACAGTGCTGCTGAGCAGGGTGCACCGGCGGTACAAGATGCTGTACCTACCGCAGAACATACTGCACTGATTGCTGAGCGCGATGATGCCCAGCGCGCCTTGTCGCAGGCACAACAACAACTTGCTGAAGCCCGTCAGCAAACAGCGCAGCTTGAATCGGACCGGGACGCCGCAGTGGCTAAGCTAGAGCAGGTGCTGTCTGAACAGGCAGCGCCGGCAGAAACGGTTGAATTAGCCCAGGTAATGGCTAATCCGGAAGCGGAAGCAACCATCAGCCGGTTAGAAAAAGATATTGAAGCCTTGAGCAAGCAAATTAGTGAACTCAGCAAAGAGCTGGATCACAGCAAACGTGAGGCCGAGGTACAGCGCGATGCGGCAGTAAAAGCACAGGAACAACTGGATGCAATGCAAAAGGCGCAGACTGCCGATATCGATGAATCTCAGGATATACAAGCCACGCTGAATCAGCTGCGTGCCAATAATGCGATGCTCAAAGAACAAAGTGCGATTACCGCGAATCATCAGGCTGAGCAACGCGAAGTTATCCGCCAGCTACGTGAAGAATTACAGCAACAACGCGATTTGGTCGCCGATATACAGCTGGAGAAAGACAAGCTTAAAAATCAAAAAATCCAGCTTGAGCAACAAGTTAGCTTTGTTAAAGATAACGCCACTGCCACCATTGAGCGCTTAACCCGCTATCGTGAACAGGCACAGGAAAAGATTGAAAAACTTGAGAAAAAGCTCGGCGCAAATAAAGCGTCCGACGCACTATAACAGCCGCAACCAGCCGCTTGGTTAATCAGCAGTATGCCTAAAATATTGTCTGCCGCCGTGCTGTCTGGTTGCACACTGTTGCTCAGCAGCTGCGGTACACCCAACAATGTGCAGCAGCTGGCCGGGATACCCGAAAATGCGGCTGATATCCGGCAAAACAAAGCGTATTTTCAGAACATCTACCGTGGCGAAATCCCCTTTCCGGCCAATTGCGAGCAAGACTGCTATCTGCCCCACCCGGATGTAGCTTGCATGTCACCTGCCCAAAACTGCCAATACATCGGCGTACAACGCGCGCCAGAGCTGAAAACCGGCTTTAGCCTGCAGTGGCTTGGGCATGCCAGCTTTATAATTAACAC
>JBFKFH010000229.1:0-5094 GCA_041618685.1 Rheinheimera sp. | reverse complement strand
TGAAATACAATGGCGACAGAACTGGCGAACCATACCAATACTGCAACAAAGCCAGCGACAACCGCCGATAGGCTGATATCTTTTACCTGCATCCCAATTCTCAGTTTAAAAAAAAGTATACGCAATTTAAAATGTATACATTTTTTGTCAAGCTATAGCTGCTGTTTTAACTGATATAGCAAATCAAGCGCCTGGCGTGCGCTAAGCTCATCTGGGTTAATTGCGCGCAATTGTTCCAGCAACGGGTGCTCAGTTTCGAGCAAGCTAAGCTGAGGCTGCGACGCAGCTAACGGTTTAGTAGCCGCTTGCGGTAGGCTGTTATGTTGTTCCAGTTCACTGAGTTTAAGCCGCGCGCGCTGAATGACCGCCTTAGGAACACCGGCCAGCTGTGCCACCTGCAAGCCAAAACTTTTGCTGGCGGCGCCTTCCTGTACATGATGCATAAACACAATATCGTCACCATGTTCGACAGCATCGAGATGCACATTGGCCAATCCCGGTAGCTGTTGTGCCAGCTCAGTCAGTTCAAAGTAATGGGTGGCGAACAAGGTTAGTGCGCTAATTTTGCTGGCCAGATACTCGGCGCAGGCCCACGCCAGACTTAAACCATCATAGGTACTGGTGCCGCGGCCTATCTCATCCATTAGCACTAAACTATGCTCGGTAGCATGATGCAAAATCGTAGCCGTCTCCGTCATTTCGACCATAAAGGTAGAGCGGCCGGAGGCCAGATCATCAGAGGCGCCAATACGGGTAAAAATACGGTCTATCGGACCGATTTCAGCTTTTACTGCCGGGACAAAACAACCGATATGAGCCATTAACACAATCAGTGCGGTTTGCCGCATATAGGTTGATTTACCGCCCATATTCGGGCCAGTAATCATCAACATGCGCCTGTTGGCATGCAGCTGAAGTGGGTTTGCAATAAACGGCTCTGTCAGCACCTGCTCTACCACCGGATGACGTGCTTGTTCCAGCGTAATGCCGGTGGTGGCCGTAAGTTGTGGCCGGCAGTAATGCAAGCTGTCAGCCCGCTCGGCAAAGGTGCATAAAACATCCAGTTCAGCCAGCGCCTGGGCCAGGTGTTGCAGCCGGGCTAAAAATGGCGACATCAAGTCAAATAGCTGTTCGTACAGCTGTTTTTCCAGCGCTAAGGCTTTGCTCTGACTACCCAGCACCTTATCTTCATATTCCTTTAACTCGGGAATAATATAGCGTTCATTGTTTTTCAGCGTCTGACGGCGTACGTACTCTGGTGGCACTTTAGTGTCCGCGCTGCGGCCGGTTTCAATATAGAAACCATGAACTTTGTTAAAACCTACTTTTAACGATGCGATGCCGGTGCGCTCGCGTTCGCGCAGTTCCAGCTGATCCAAATATTCGTGTGCACCGGCAGCCAGCGCCCGCCATTGGTCTAACTCTGCGTTATAGCCTGCAGCAATAACACCGCCATCACGGATAAGCACCGGTGGCGCTTCCACAATAGCAGCCTGCAACAGCTGACACAGCTCCGGCATCGGCAGTGTTGCCTGGCTTATCTGGCTTAACATAGTACTGCGCAAACCAGCGAGTTCCGGTGCTAACTCCGGCAACTGTTGCAGCGCCTGACGCAGGCGAGCAAAGTCACGTGGTCTGGCACTTCTGAGTGCTAAGCGGGCTATGACCCGTTCGATATCGCCAATTTGTTTTAGTAAAGGCTGCAGATGCTCGTATTCTGCTGCTAATTCAGCAACAGCATCAAGTCGGACGTTTACCTGGCTTTGCTGGCGCAATGGTGCGTGGATCCAGCGTTTTAATAAACGTGAGCCCATGGCTGTCTGGCTGCGGTCTAACACTGCGGCCAGAGTATGTTCATAATTGCCGGCCAGGTTTTGTGTCAGTTCCAGATTTCGCCGGGTCGCAGCATCGAGCACGATATTGTCCTGCGCGCGTTCCAGCGCAATAGCGCGGATATGCGGCAGTGCCGCACGCTGGGTATCTTTAACATATTGCATAACGCAGCCGGCGGCCATCAGTGCTACCGGCGCGTCGTCAACGCCAAAGCTGAGTAAGTCTTTAGTGCCAAACTGCTGGCACAGCAGGCGCTTGGCTGTGGTAAGTTCAAACTCCCACATCGGCCGGCGGCGCGCGCCTTTGCGTTTTTCTACCAGATAGCTGTCAGCAAAATCTTCTGCATATAGCAGTTCCGCTGGGTTTAACTGTTGTAACAGCGCTGCCAGATCATCACTGTTGTCCACCTGGTGCAGTCGAAAGCGTCCGCTGCTGAGATCCAGCTGCGCTAAGCCATAGTGACCGCGCAATTGGGTGATTGCGCATAGCAAATTGTCTTGCCGCTCGTTCAGTAAGGCTTCGTCGGTGACGGTACCAGGCGTAACAATACGCACAACTTTGCGTTCGACTGGCCCTTTGCTGGTGGCGGGATCGCCGATTTGCTCACATATTGCAACCGACTCACCCAATTGCACCAACCGGGCTAAATACCCTTCGACGGCATGATAGGGAACGCCAGCCATCGGGATTGGTGTTCCTGCACTCTGACCGCGTTTGGTTAATGAAATATCCAGCAGGGCCGCGGCACGTTTGGCATCATCATAAAACAACTCATAAAAGTCGCCCATGCGATAAAACAGCAGGATGTCGGGGTGCTCACTTTTCAGGCCGAGATATTGTTGCATCATCGGGGTATGTGCGCTTAAGGCTTGCTCCGTTTTCTGGTCTGACGGCATAATGACGTTACGAATTCCCTGTTGGATAAAATATGACGGTCGCATTAGACAGCCTGCAGCTGGCGACAGAATTAGGCCAGCTATTATTACGGAAAAAGTGGACTATCACCACTGCTGAATCCTGCACTGGTGGCGGCATTGGTTATTGGCTAACCGCTGTACCTGGCAGTTCGGCCTATGTCGATCGTGGCTTTATTACATACAGCAACAAAGCCAAGCAACAATTGTTGGCAGTGCGCAGTGCTACTTTATTGCAGTTTGGCGCGGTAAGTGAAGAGACAGTGCGGGAAATGGCAGCCGGTGCAGCTAATGCCGCCGGTGCTAATGTGGCGATAGCTGTATCGGGTATTGCCGGCCCGGATGGTGGCTCTGCACTTAAACCGGTTGGTACAGTTTGCTTTGGCTTTTTTCTCGCAGATCAGGTCGTCAGTAGTCATATGCTGTTCGCCGGTGATCGTCAGCAGGTACGGCAGCAAGCTATTGATTACGCCTTGAAACAAAGCATTGCACTGTTGACAGCAATGGCAAACTAGACTACTGTACGAGCATACAGTGTTAATTGTCCGGCAAGCCCGGCTCAACCATGGATATTAAAATGGACGACAACAAACAAAAAGCGCTAGCAGCAGCCTTAGGCCAGATTGAACGTCAGTTCGGTAAAGGTTCAATTATGCGCCTCGGTGATAGCACCGCATTGGATATCGCTGCCGTATCAACCGGTTCATTGGGGCTCGATATCGCGCTGGGCATAGGTGGTTTGCCATATGGTCGTATCGTCGAGATTTATGGCCCGGAATCTTCTGGTAAAACCACGTTAACACTGCAGGTAATAGCCGAAGCACAAAAAGCGGGGAAAACCTGTGCTTTTATCGATGCTGAGCATGCATTGGACCCGGTATATGCGAAAAAACTGGGCGTGAACGTTGATCAATTACTGGTATCGCAACCGGACACCGGTGAACAGGCGCTGGAGATTTGCGATATGCTCGTGCGGTCTGCGGCTGTTGATGTGGTGATTGTTGACTCGGTTGCCGCGCTGACACCTAAAGCTGAAATTGAAGGCGATATGGGTGACAGCCACATGGGCTTGCAAGCACGTTTGATGTCTCAGGCATTACGTAAGTTAACCGCCAATATTAAGCGCTCTAATACGCTGTGTATTTTTATCAACCAAATCCGCATGAAAATTGGTGTGATGTTTGGTAACCCTGAAACCACCACCGGTGGTAACGCGCTGAAATTCTATGCCTCTGTTCGTCTGGATATCCGGCGGATTGGTTCAGTGAAAGAAGGCGATGAAATTGTTGGCAATGAGACTCGGGTTAAAGTCGTTAAAAACAAAGTGGCGCCACCGTTTAAGCAAGCTGAGTTTATTATTCAGTATGGTGCGGGCATCAACAAACTGGGCGAGTTAATTGATTTAGGCGTGGCGCAGGGGTTGGTCGACAAGGCTGGTGCCTGGTATGCCTATCAGGGCAACAAGATTGGTCAGGGTAAAGCGAATGCAATGAAGTTCCTGGCTGATAATCAGACAATTTCTGATGAAATTGAGAAAGAGCTAAGGGCCCGTCTGTTATTAAAACCGGGTGAGAAGCCTACAACAGAGAGCATTCCGGAAGCATTCGAAGCCGATTTATAAGATATGTTCATCTGACGTTAATAAAGCCAGCTTATGCTGGCTTTTTTGTTAGCAATTTAAGCTTGCTCTGTTGCCTGAGCGGCGATAAGCTGAGGATCAGCGCCTGTTTTGGCATCCCGCAGCTTGTAAACACGCAGTAATTGGTGGCCGGTATCAGAATAATGATAATAATATCAAGGCTATGCCTTATCGCCGTCAGCACAATTCTACTCGCCTGTAAAGCCGATATCAGTGTACAGGACGAACCGCTAGATCCGGTAGTACAGGAAATTGCCCTGGCATTTGTTGAACGACCAATGCGTTTGGCTGAAGATGAGCTCTATCGCAGCGACCTTACCGACCCTACACGCTTTAATCCGGGCGCACGCCTGCTGTTAAAAAAGAATGCCTTTGCCCAATCGGAAGAAACCGTATTAACCGCGGGCTTGTTTGCCGACTCGGCCTTGTATGATGTAAAAGATTTGACCGCGTCAGCCGATGGCCTGATGTTGTTATTTGCCCTGCGGGCGCCTGAACTGGACAATGTGCCGGATGAAATGCAGCCGAAATGGAATATCTGGCGCTATGACGTGCTGGCAAAAACAGTCAGCCCATTGATTGCTGATCCGCAGCTGGCACAACGTGGTCATGATATCAGCCCGGCCTTTTTACCTGATGGCCGCATTGTATTCAGCTCAACCCGGCAAACGACCGCACGGCAGATTCTGCTGGAACAAGGCCGGCAGC
>JBFKFH010000228.1:0-5104 GCA_041618685.1 Rheinheimera sp. | reverse complement strand
TTTGGTTCATCATCTTCATCGCTTCAACGATACACAAGGTATCGCCCACTTTCACCGTCTGGCCCACTTCAACAAAAGCTTTAGCTGTTGGTGATGCCGCACGGTAGAACGAACCTACCATTGGTGATTTTACGACGTGGCCACTAATTGCTTTCGGTGCGTCGGCCACAGGCGCTGCGGCAGCCGGTGCAGCGGCTTGCGCTGGTGCTTGCTGCATTGGTGCCGGTGCATAGTGCTGCATTGGCGCATAGTGCTGCGCCGGGCCATTACGGCTGATGCGCACTGACTCTTCACCTTCAGTGATTTCAAGCTCAGAAATACCTGACTCTTCTAACAGCTCGATCAATTTTTTAATCTTTCTAATATCCATGTCTTTTTAGCCTGATTTAGTTATTACTGTTTGGTTGTTTGTAAAGCTGTTACCGCCGCGTCTAGTGCATAGTGATAACCCCTGGCCCCCAGACCACAGATCACCCCTTTGGCGATATCAGATAAATATGATTGCCGGCGAAAACTTTCGCGCGCGTGCACATTTGATAAATGCACTTCAATAAAGGGTATTGCCACCGCTAGCATCGCATCACGAATCGCGATACTGGTGTGGGTAAAAGCCCCGGGATTAATCAGAATATAGTCCTGCTTGCCCAGACTCTGCTGAATGGCGGTGACCAGTTCGTGCTCGGCGTTAGATTGCATATGTGTCAATTCGACACCTTTCGCCGCAGCCTGTTCCGTCAGCTCGCTAATAATCTGCTGCAGGGTGGCTGAGCCGTACACTGCCGGTTCACGCACGCCCAGCATATTCAGATTCGGGCCATTCAAGACTAAAATTCGATAAGTTGCCGCCATTTGTGCGTAATTCCCGCTAATTGTTTTAATCCGGCACTATCTTGCCAAAGCTAAGTGGTAATTGCATCTGTTTAGTATAAAACGGAGCTAAACAATGCCATTGGCTTAACAATAGCGCCTTATTATAGTGAAATCGTGACAAATGGCAGCAAAATACTGGTCTTATCAGACAGAACTGAGCTGGGAGTAGGCGGCGCTGATACATAGCGCCGCACTATTAGGGATTGATCTGATTACTGTTGCAGTTGTTGCAGGTGAGCTGCGAAGTCGGTGGCATTCTGAAATCCGGTAACCCGGGCACTGCTTAACTCATCACCCTGTGGGTTAAAAAACAACAATGTCGGCAAGCCCAGTACCTGATAATTATCCAACAGGGCCTGATCTTTACGCGTCATTTTAGTGACATCGACTTTGAGCAATTGCATCTTGCGCATTTGCGCCTGCACCTCAGGTTTAGGGAAGGTCAAATGTTCAAACTCTTTGCAGGCGATACACCAATCGGCATACAGGTCGACCAGGGTGAACCGGTCGCCGTTAGCCGCTACTTTTTGCTGCAGCTCTTCCAGCGAGCTAACCAGCTCAAAGGCAGCATCTTGTTCTGTGTTTGTCGCGGCAGTTGTTGCAGGTGCGGTGGGCCACCAATGCGTTACATTAAGGTATAGCGTTGCCAGCAGCAGTAACTGGCCAACAATAAGCAACACCGCTTTGGCGTTATTATTTTGCAGGCTAAACAGCACCCGGTATAAATAGATAACAAACACAACTACCAGCAATGACCCCGCCGCGAGCACATAGCTGAAGGGCACTATACGCTCCAGTAGGATCAATGGCACCGCGAGTAATAAAAAGCCAAAACTGGTTTTAATGGCATTCATCCAGTTACCGGCTTTGGGCAGAAGTTTACCACCCGAGCTGCCCAACAGCAGTAACGGCAGGCCCATACCAAGGCTTAAAATATATAAGGTGACGGCGCCTAGCAGTAAGTCGCCGCTTTGTGCGACATATAATAGTGCGGCAGATAATGGCGCTGTGGTGCAGGGGGATGCAATCAGACCAGACAGTGCGCCCATAACAAAAGCCCCTTTGTGCGAGCCGCCTTGTTGCTTATTACTGACATGGCTGATTTTCTCCTGCCAGCTGGACGGCAGGCTTAAATTAAACACCCCAAACATCGCCAGCGCCAGTAAGACAAAAATCACGCTGGCAACGATCAGCACGGCCGGGTGCTGCATATAGCCCTGAAACTTCACGCCTAAGCTGGCAATCACCAAACCTAACAGCGAATAGGTGATGGCCATGCCCTGTACATAGCTAAATGATAAGGTAAACGCCCGCTTATTAGACAGTCCGCTGCCCTGGCCAACGATAATGCTGGTTAAAATTGGGTACATCGGGAATACGCATGGCGTAAAAGCTAAACCGAGACCGAGCAAGAAAAAGCCGGCTAAAGTTATCAGGCTGGCGCCGTCAGTCAGTTTTTGTGCCAGCGTATTCTGGCTCGAAATCACTACCTCAGCCTGACTGTCACTGGCTACACTGTCAGATGCTGTGGCCGCAGTGATGGGCATTAAAGGCAGTTCTTTGGTTACCGGCGGGTAACACAGGCCGGCCTCTGCGCAGCCCATGTACTGAAGTTTGAAGACCGCGTCTTCACTGACATCGGTCAGTGGAATGCGTAAGGTTAGCTGATGAAAGTAAACATTGGTTACACCAAAGTACTCGTCTTCAATTTGCATGCTGGCCGGATAGGTTGGATGGGAAAAACTCACCGCTATGCCACCGAGCTTTATTTTATCTTTGTACAGGTAGTAGCCGTCGGCGATGTTCCAGCTGACGACTAATTCATCGTTTTGTTGTACAAAGTCCAGTACAAAAGCCTGCTCAACCGGCAAAAAGGTGTCATCTGCTTTAAGCAGGCTATCCAGCACTGAGTTTTGTTGCGCCTGAGCCGGAGCCAGCAGGGCAAAGCAAAGTAAAAATGGCAGAATCAATACTTTATACATCAACTAATACATCCTCTTATGCGCCGTTGCGTTGCACAGCGTATCACTAACAGCAGATTGTTATACAGCGATAACAGCAAACCGGGTTTGTCGTTGGAACAATTTATACCTTTGCACAGACCCGTGGTCGCGCCAGGCTATTTCACCACAGTGCAATTTAATCGCGTTGGCTTAGCATAAAATTAAGAAATTTTTGCTTTAGCCCTTGGATTTTTTTTCCGGCTGCCCCATATACCGAGCAGACAATTTAACACCCATGTTAAAACACAAAATAGCTTTAGGAGATAGAGCATGAATATTCGTCCATTACATGATCGTGTCATCATCAAACGTTTAGAAGCTGAAAGCAAATCAGCAGGTGGCATCGTGTTAACGGGCGCTTCAGCAGAGAAATCTACTCGTGGTGAAGTGGTCGCAGTTGGCAATGGCCGCATTTTAGATAACGGCGACATTAAGCCGTTAGACGTCAAAGTTGGTGACAAGGTACTGTTCGGCGCCTATGTAGAGCGCACAGAGAAAATTGATGGTCAGGAATATGTAATCACTAAAGAAGACAACATCTTAGGTGTGATTCTGGATTAATTCCTGTACCTATTTAATCCGAACTGTATAACGCATTAACTGATTGTAAGGAATAGAAAAATGGCAGCAAAAGACGTACGTTTTGGCGATGAAGCCCGTAATAAAATGCTCAAAGGTGTGAACATTCTGGCAAACGCAGTGCGCGTTACTTTGGGCCCGAAAGGCCGTAACGTTATTCTGGACAAGTCATTCGGTTCACCGATGATCACCAAAGACGGTGTGTCAGTAGCGAAAGAAATTGAACTGGAAGACAAGTTCGAAAATATGGGCGCACAGATGGTGAAAGAGGTTGCCTCTAAAGCCAACGATGAAGCCGGTGATGGTACTACAACAGCCACTGTGCTGGCGCAAAACATCATTAATGAAGGTGTGAAAGCGGTTGCGGCGGGTATGAACCCAATGGACTTAAAGCGTGGTATCGATAAAGCCGTTGTTGCAGCTGTAGCCGAGCTTAAACTGTTGTCACAGCCTTGTGCCGACAGCAAAGCCATTGCTCAGGTCGGTACTATCTCTGCCAACTCAGATGATGAAATCGGTCAGATCATTGCCAACGCGATGGATAAAGTCGGTAAAGAAGGTGTTATCACGGTAGAAGAAGGCCAGGGTTTAGCCAATGAGCTGGACGTGGTTGAAGGTATGCAGTTCGACCGTGGTTATTTGTCACCTTACTTTATCAACAATCAGGAAGCCGGCCAGGTAGAACTGGACAACCCGTACATTCTGACTGTTGACAAGAAGATCTCTAACATCCGTGAACTGTTACCAGTACTGGAAGGTGTGGCGAAATCAGGTAAGCCGTTGCTGCTTATCGCTGAAGATGTCGAGGGCGAAGCCTTAGCCACTTTAGTGGTAAACAATATGCGCGGTATCGTGAAAATTTCTGCTGTTAAAGCCCCAGGCTTTGGCGATCGCCGCAAAGCGATGCTGCAGGATATCGCGACATTGACTGGTGGTACCGTAATTTCTGAAGAAATCGGTATGGAACTGGAAAAAGCCGGTCTGGAAGAGTTAGGTACTGCGAAGCGCGTAGTGATCACCAAAGACAACACGACCATCATTGATGGTGCGGGTGAGCAGGGCGCTATTGACGGCCGTGTGAAACAAATTCGCCAGCAAATTGAAGAAGCTACATCTGATTACGACAAAGAAAAACTGCAGGAGCGTCTGGCGAAACTGGCCGGTGGCGTAGCGGTTATCAAAGTCGGTGCTTCTACTGAAATTGAAATGAAAGAGAAGAAAGCCCGCGTTGAAGATGCTCTGCATGCAACACGTGCAGCAGTAGAAGAAGGCGTTGTACCTGGCGGCGGTGTGGCCCTGGTGCGGGTTGCCGCGAAACTGGCTGACCTGCGTGGTATCAACGAAGATCAGAACCACGGTATCAAGATTGCACTGCGTGCGATGGAATCTCCACTGCGCCAAATCGTTGATAACGCCGGTGAAGAGCCTTCAGTTGTCGTTAATCAGGTGAAATCTGGCTCAGGTAACTACGGTTATAATGCTGCTACCGGCGAATACGGCGATATGCTGGAAATGGGTATCCTTGACCCAACTAAGGTAACCCGTTCAGCGCTGCAATTCGCGGCTTCTGTTGGCTCGTTGATGATCACCACCGAAGCGATGGTAACTGAATTGCCAAAAGCAGATGGCCCGGCAATGCCTGATATGGGCGG
>JBFKFH010000227.1:0-5112 GCA_041618685.1 Rheinheimera sp. | reverse complement strand
GATCTCAACCGAAGGGCTGGATGTCCTACCGGGGTTATGGGAAAGCCACGCTCATCTGATGTTGAATGGCCATGCCGATTATGAACATTGGGATAAAGCCTATATTAATCGCTTATCTGATGAAATTATGCCAGCCAGCGCACTGCAGCTGCTGTTGGCTGGAGTAACCAGTGCCCGTGATTTAGGCGCGCCGCTGGAAGATTCGATTAGTGTAAAAAACCGTATTGCCAACGGTGAAATACCGGGGCCACGCTTGTTTGTATCGGGTCCCTTCTTGCAGCACAAAGCCTACCCGGGTACTGAAGCGTTTCGCTGGGGGATTTCCAGCGTCAAGGATGCTGAGCAGAAAGTCGATAAGCTGGCTAAGGCTGGAGTTGACATGGTTAAGTTGATTGATCATGACAAAATGAGTTTGCAAGAAGCTCAGGCCATAGTCGACCGGGCCCATAAACATGGTTTAAAAGTAGTGGCGCATTCCCACCGGCCGGATGAAATTCGCCGCGGGCTGGCCATCGGCGTTGACAATTTTGAGCATACGGGCTTAACCACAGCGCCGGGCTATCCGGATGATATTATGCAGCTGTTAAAAGAGCGCACGGCCACAGGCCGTGTTGCAGGCGGCCCATTGTTCTGGACACCGACAGTGGAGGGGTTGTGGCAGTACGATTTAACTGTAGCCAATCCGGAGCATCTGGATGCCAATTGTTGGCAGCGTGGATTAAAGCCTGACACCATTGCCGATATTAAACAGTCGATCAGTGAGCCGGGGCAGTTGGGGTATACGCAGCTGACCCCTTTGCGCAAGCCAACACTGCAGCATAAAATTGCGCAGTTACGTGAAGCCGGTGTAGTGTTTTTGGTCGGCACTGACAGTGGTATTCCAACTAAATTTCACTGTCAAAGTACTTGGAATGAACTGGCGGTATGGGTTGATGTGATGGGTATCCCAGCAATGGATACCATCAGAGCTGCGACGTACTGGCCTGCTGTGATGATGGGCGTATCAGATAAACTGGGTACAGTAAGCAAAGGTAAATATGCTGATATTATCGCGGTAAAAGGTGATGTATTGCGTTATATCAACAAGTTATCAGATGTGAGTCTGGTGATGAAAAACGGTGTTGTCTATAAGCAGGATGGCATAGTGCAAGAGCAGGCATTGTTGGTACAGTAAGGCGCCTTGCTGGTTTAGTACTGTTGCTGGTTTAGTACTTGGTGACAGCGTAGAGAGCGTTTAAACTAGGCCGCATTAATTTTGAGGCCTGTTATGCACTGTCACCATTTTGCTGCTAACCGTTGTCAGTCCTGTCACTGGCTGGATAAACCCTACGCTGAACAGCTGGCGCTTAAGCAGCAACAGCTGACAGCGCTGCTGGCTCCGTTTATGCCCGAGGAAACGCTGGCCCCGATCGCCAGTGCTGAGCAGGGTTTTCGTTATAAAGCAAAAATGGTGGTGCTGGGTTCAGTGGAGCACCCCTTGCTGGGCATTGTTAATGCGCAAGGCCAAAGCGTTGATTTAGCCGATTGTCCGCTGTATCCCGCCACTTTTGCAGCCGTATTTACGCTGTGCAAAGCATTTATTTTTCGTGCCAACCTAACCCCCTACGATATTGCCAGCCGCCGTGGCGAACTTAAATTTATTCTGTTAAGCCAAAGCCTGCACAGCGGCCGTTTTATGCTGCGCTTTGTGCTGCGGTCAAAAAACTGTCTGGCTGCGATACAAAAACATTTACCCTGGTTAATGCAGCAGTTACCAGCGCTGGAAGTCTGCTCGGTTAATTTGCAACCCTTAGCTGCTGCGGTGCTCGAAGGTGAGGAAGAAATATTACTGACCGGGCAGGGCGTTCTGGCGGAGCAACTTAATAACACACCGCTGTATTTACAGCCCCAAAGCTTTTTTCAAACTCAGCCGGTGATGGCGGCATGGTTATACCAAACCGCAGCAGACTGGGCCGCAGCATTACAGCAAAAGCAGGGAGAATTTGATCAGATTTGGGATTTATTCTGTGGTGTCGGAGGCTTTGGTTTGCATGTTGCAAAACCAAAGCAGCGCCTGCTTGGCATCGAAATAGCGCCGGCTGCTATTGCCAGCGCCAGTCGCTCAGCTGCAGAGTTGGGGTTTAGTAGGGTGCAGTTTCAGGCATTGGATTCGGCGGTTTTTGCCAATGCAGCACAACAAGCCCCCGATTTATTGGTGGTGAATCCGCCACGGCGTGGCCTGGGCAGTGCCTTGTGCCAGGATATTGAGCGTCTGGCCCCCGCTTGGCTGATTTACTCCAGCTGTAATGCACAAAGTCTGGCGCAGGATCTGGCCAGGCTTAAGCAGTACAGGCTAGTAAAAGTACAGCTGTTTGATATGTTTGCTCATAGTAATCACTATGAGGTGTTAACTTTGCTGGTTAGGCAGGCTTAAGGCCGGCCTTCCAAAATACGCACGATTTCGCGGCTGTGTTCAAACAGCTCAATTACCGTGCCTTCAATCTGAATGGTGATGATGCCATCAGCGTTGGGCTTGCGTAGTACGCTGCCACGGCGGTAATAGTCATCAGACAGAAACTGCCCGGCAGACAGCTTTTTTTGCCAGCCTGGTGGCAGCGGCTGACCTTTTTCCAGCTTTTTCGCCAGCCCGGGTGGCAAGGGTTTATCCTCATGTGGCTTCGCCTGTACCACCTGACTGAAAATTAATGCCGCACTGCCAAGTAATAAAATAATCGTTCTCATCTGAATTCACCTTTTTTTTGTACTGATGTATAGGTTTAACAGCTGCAGCTTAATGTCGGCTTAACCGGCTGGCAGAATGCTGACTTGCATGCTGGCTGGCTTTATATATACTGTATGTACGTACAGTACTTGAGGTGATTTATGTCAGCCCTACTTGAGCAATTAACCCGGCGCCAGTTGCTGTGGCATGGCAATAGTCAGCAGGCGGCTTACCAGGCTGTGGCATCAGGCTACGCAGAGCTGGATAAACAGCTTGGCGGAGGCTTTCCTGCCACTGGTTTAATTGATATTCAGACTGAACAGGGCATAGGCGAGCTGCGTTTATTGCTGCCGTATCTGCAACAGCAGCAGCACAGCACTAAGCGATTAATTGTATTGATCTCGCCACCGGCACAACCTTGTGCTGATATGTTCGCCGGCGCGGGTATTGATCTGGCACAGTTGCTGATTATTTCGGCCAAAGCTGCCAAAGATGTGCTTTGGGCGGCAGAACAATGTCTAAACAGTGGTAGTGTTGCGGCTATAGTGCTGTGGCAAGTGCCTGTCAGGTTAGCGCAAGCCAGGCGGTTGCAACTGGCAGCTGAGCAGGGGCAGGCCAGTCTGGTGTTAATGCGCCGGCCCTCTGCATTAAGCTTGCCTGTGCAATTAAGCCTGCAGCTGACACCACACCCCCAAGGGCTGCTGCTGCGGGTGCATAAACGCAAAGGAGGCTGGCCCGGCGCTGGTTTTTTGGTTGATATGCATAGCCGCTGGCCAGCACTTAGCGCTAACCTGCCGCATGACGGGCCGCAACAGCGCAAGGCTGGTTAGCATGGCGTTGTATTTGTACCTGCAATTTACAGCGCTGCAGCTGGATAGTGTATGCAGTACGGCGGAACAACAGCTCCCTGTTGCTGTAGTAGATGAGCAGCATCGCATAATACAGTGTAATGCGCTGGCCAGTGACAATGGCATAACCCTGCATATGGCGCTGGGCACAGCTGCGGCACTGTGCAATAACCTGCAGCTGATGCCGTATCAGCCGCAGCTACAGCTAGATATTTTAAGCTCTGTAGCTCAGCAGCTGTATCAGATCAGTGCTGATATTGCCCTGGACCCACCTGCTGGCCTGTATTTGCGGTTATGTAATATGTTGAGCCTGTATCAGGGGCTGGAGGCATACTGGCAGGCGGTAAGTCGCGAACTGAAATTACTGCCGTACCGTTATGCCTATGCTACGGGAGGTACCCCCTTTGCCGCGAAATGCCTGGCCCGGCAACAGTTGAACCTGTTAACTGCCGAGGCTGAAACTTTACAGACAGCATTACAGCGCAGCCCACTGAGCGCGACTGAATTACCTCAGGATATTCAGCAACAGTTACAGCGCCTTGGTCTGCACAATCTGGGACAGCTACTGGCATTGTCTGAGGCTGAACTGGCCAGGCGCTTTGATAACGCACTACAGCGTTACCTGGGCCGTTTACGAGGTGATTGCTACCATACGCTGCAGTATATTCAGCCGCAGCAGGGTTTTAGCCGCCATGTTGAGTTGTTATATGACATCAATAACACTGCCGTATTAGCACAGCCGCTGGATATGTTGCTGCAGCAGCTGGAGCGCCAGCTTAGCCGGGCTAATGCGTTATGCCATCAGCTGCAGTTAAGTGTGTTGTTTCGCGATACTGCTGCGCTGCAGCTCAGTATAGGTTCAGCCCAAGGCGAGTACAGGGCTAGCCGTTGGTTAACCCTGTGTCAGCTGCAACTGGACAGGGTACGGCTGCAGCAGCCTGCCAGTGGTCTGAAACTGGAGGTAAGCCGGTTTTACCCACAGCAGGCTCACAGTGACGACTTGTTCCAACCCGTGCAGGGGGCAATATCGGCGCTACAACTGGTATCGGTGTTACAGGCTCGTCTAGGCAATAGTGCGGTCAGTGGCCTTACATTACTTAACCGGCATTTACCCGAACAGGCCAGTCAGCAGCCATTGCCATTGCTGCAAGGCAAACAGGACACGGAAGCTTTAGCATTGCGGCCGGCGTTTTTACTGCCATGTGCAAAGCCGCTTACCGAAGAGGTTGACATAAGTTATGGCCCGGAACGGTTATGCCCGGATGGCTGGCAGCTTAATGCTCAGCGGGATTACTTTATTGGTCGTAGCCGAAGTGGGCAGTGGTTGTGGCTGTTCCGTACCGCAGAACAGCGCTGGTTTGTGCAAGGCTTGTTCAGTTAAGGAGCGGGTCTATGCATTATGCCGAGTTATTCTGCCAGAGCCATTTTAGTTTTTTGCACGGTGCATCTTCACCGCAAGAGCTGGTACAGCAGGCCGCTGCGTTGGGGTATGACGCTCTGGCACTGACAGATGAGTGTTCAGTTGCCGGTATTGTGCGGGCTTACCGGCAGATCAAAGAGCAG
>JBFKFH010000226.1:0-5133 GCA_041618685.1 Rheinheimera sp. | reverse complement strand
TGCCCGAACAGAACCGGTTTACCCACGTCAACACGCCGTGAACCCATCCATGGGGGCTCGTTTCAGCCCGTCCAGGGCTTCAACGGTTGACTAAGGGTAACCCGGTTCTGCTGTTTTGAGCGCGAGTATTATCAGCGCTCGTTTTCCCCAAGCAGGTTCATATTCTCATCCAGTAAACCGGTCAGCAGCGCCTTGCCATTGGCATCTATGCGAAACTGGCCATAGCGCGCTGGCTCGTACAGTTCACCTGAGCCTTCGGCAAAAAAGAATGCATTAGGGCCAATACTGATGCTGCCGTCGCGCTGGCGCAACAACACCGCAACTAATTCCGCTGCGGTGGGTACAGTATCCGACAGACTATGCAGGCTGGCCCGCTGTTTATCATCTATCTGCAGCCAGGCGTAGGTATAGTGTCCGGCGTCATCTGGCAGCACCCGATCAATCGCAAAAGCCAGTGCCATATAATCGCCCTGCATGATAGAGCGGGGGTCGACCGGTGCCAGTTCTATATTCACCAGCCTGCCGGTTTTAAGCGTCTGTTCAAATTGGTACACGCTGAAACCGGCAGTAGCCAGAATAAGCAATACCGCAGCGATAACGAGCCGCCTGTTTAGCTTAGCGGTCATACTAACCTCCGCTGATAGTGTTGCAGTAACAACCAGGCTGCTAATACCACTAAGCCACTCAGGGCTAAAACCGCAGATTTGTGCAGCAAATTAAGCTGCAAGCTGTAGTAAAACTGACCGATAGCAAACAGCATGCTGAGCAGGCACAGACCGTACCAGCGGGTGCTGCAACCATAAAAACAGGCTAGCATCAGCGCGCTGCTAATCAGTAAACCCGAGGCGGGGTACAGCAATACACATAACAGCGTGGTTATGGTTATCAGCGCGATGCGGCTGGGCACAGTGGCCAAACGGCTGAGCCAAAACACAGTGGAAATGACGACGACGCTGCCAAGTGCACTATACAAGGCACGGGCAACATCCAGCTGGTTTCCCAGCCAATCACTCAGCTCCAGCACCGGCAGGCACTGGCCCATCATTGCCAGGCTCAGCCCGGCCAGCGTTGCGACTTCCAGCACTGTTTTCAGTTTGGCCGCGTACGGCTGGCCCGCCCATTTTTGCCGGCTGCACCACAACAAAATGGCCAATGCAGCCAGTACATTACTGCCCAGCGCAACAAGTGGGGCAGAGCTTAGCAATGACAATAAACACACTAAGGCGATGCTGAGGCTGACGCGCTGATGCAACTGAGTCAGCGGGCTGAATAACAATAGCGCACTGATCACTGCACTGGCATACCGGGGGGCTTCATCAGCGTGGCCGGATAGTTCATAAATCGCGTAAACCAGCAGGCCCTGGCCCGCCAGCGCAACGGCAACGGAGATATGCTGCATAAACTCATGGCGCCGCGTCGCGCACCAGATGGCACCGGCCAGCAACACAAGGCCAACCGTTGCTTTTACGGCGCTGTCATCGGCAATTGCCAATAACGGACCAACAAAGGCGGCAATAATGAAAATTGACGCTATCCAGGCGGCAATGCCTTGCAGCAATTGCAACCACCAGGGTGATGCGTGCTGTAGCAACTGCTCAGCGTCAGCCGGGTTAATAATGTCAGCTTCCAGTAACAGGCGGAGACTTTGTTCGTGAAGGTTGCTCATTGGTGTTGCTCCCGTAACAGGTGCTTTAACCAGACCGCAGCCGCAGCGCTAGTGCCAATAACGTACAGCGCCAGCATGTTAATGCCAACGAAGCTATCGCTAAATGGCAGTAGCTGCGCCAGAGCTGACGTACTTACCGCTATGGCACTGAATAACAGCAAGGCCAATATCAGAACATCAAGTGCCAGACGGAAATAGCACAGTGCCAGCACGGTTCCAAGCAGTAAATAACACACCAGGTTTAGCTGATAGCTTTCCTCCCATATACCTAGCATGGCACCGATGCTTAACGGCAATATCAGCGCCACTGCGCTGAGCCATGCTAAAGGCTTGGCGTGCGACACCCCCAGACGCGGCAGTGCTAGCTCGCTGAGCAATAACAGCATCAGGTTGGCCAGCGTAAGATAAAGCAGCATATCCGCCGGACCAAACAACCAAAACCAGGCGTGGTGCGCAAAATACCGCCACAATGCCAACTCTAGTAAGGTAAACCACAACAGATAACAGGCCCGGCTTTTGCTTAGCAACACCAGCGGGGTAATGAGTGCGGCCCAGCCGGCGAACAGCTGCCAGATATCAGCGCCGGTTTGATAGGTTTGCCCGATTAGGGCCAGTAACGCACCTGTCAGTATGGCGGTAGCAAACAATGCCACACGTTGCCCGCGCCCAGCCTGGGGACAGAATGCGGCCAGCATACCGGATGCCAGCACAGCACTGGCTGCAAGCGCAAACTTAACCAGGTAATGCATCAGTGGCCAGTTATGGGCAAAGAAGAAAATCAGCGCGCTGCTGAGTAATATTACACAGCCAAACAGCAGGATGTGATTCGCCAAGCCTAACCACTGTTGCGGCGTCGGCTGCAGCGGCTGCTGTTTATTCGCCAATTGCAATTGTTCGGCGCTAAGGTGCTGTTGCTCTGCCCACTGAAACAGCTGATTGGTATGGCGCAGTCTATCCATAATTGGCCTGGCGCATTGATATTAAGTGACTAGCATCATAGCGTTTTTATACCTTGTTACAACTTCAGTCTGTAATGAATTTGTTATCTGGTGTTGGCTCAGGTTAGTATGTCCAGCTGTTAAAGTTTGTCACCTCATCAGGAAAATAATAATGAAAAAGCTTACCTTAGCCGCCGCCTCAGTGGCGCTGGCACTTGGCCTTACCGCGTGCAACAAACAGGAATCAGTCACGGCTGCAAAGCAACCGGTGGCTGCTGAAGCGGCGGCACCGCTGGTATCGGGTATTGATACGCAATATTTTGATCCGACCGTTAAATTCAGTGAAGACTTCTTCCTGGCTGTAAACGGCAAATGGCTGGCCGAGACACCGATCCCAGCTGATAAAGCCAGCTATGGCTCGTTCAATGTGCTGCGCGACAATTCGCAACAGGCAGTAAAAGACATTATTGATGAAGTGTCAGCCCGTACCGATTTAACCCCGGGCTCAGATGAGCAAAAACTCGGTGATTTTTACAAAAGCTATATGGATGAAGCTCGTGTTGAAAGTTTGGGTTTATCGCCATTGACACCACAGCTAGACGCCGTTAAAGCAGTAAAAGATAAAGCAGAATTGCCTGCGCTATTCGCCCGTTTACAACGTGACGGCATTGCCATTCCATTTGGCTGGTATGTTAATAACGATGCGAAAAACTCCTCACAATACGGCGTGTATTTATTTCAGAGCGGTTTAGGTTTGCCTGACCGCGATTATTATTTTAAAGACGATGAAGCCGGTAAAAAACTGATTGCCGAATATAAAGTGTATCTGACTGATATGTTTAACATGGCTGGTCATGCTGATGCGGCCGCTGCGGCAGAACGGGTATATGCACTGGAAAAAGCGCTGGCCGAGCATCACTGGACCCGCGTCGAAAGCCGTAACGCCGACAAAACTTATAACAAAACCAGCAGTACAGACTTAAATGCCCAAATGGGTAGCTTTGACTGGGCAGCGTTTGCCAAGGGCGTAAAACTGGATGGCGTTAACGACATTATTGTGCGCACACCGTCGTACTTTGAAGGTTTTGCCGAGGTGCTCAGTGCGTCTGAATTGCAAAGCTGGCAGGACTACCTGACAATCAAAACCATCAACGCTTATGCCAGTAAACTAAGCAGAAACTTTGCTAATCGTCAGTTTGCGTTTTATGGCACCACGTTAAGCGGTACTGAACAGCAGCAACCACGTTGGAAGCAGGCAGTTGATGCATCTGATGAAGTGTTGGGCGAACTGACCGGTAAGCTGTATGTTGAGCGTCACTTTAAACCAGAAGCCAAAGCACGGATGGAGCAACTGGTAGCCAACCTGATTAAAGCCTATGAAATTTCTATTAAAGGCCTGGAGTGGATGACTGAGGAAACCAAGGTTGCGGCGCTGGAGAAACTCAGCACCTTTACGCCAAAAATTGGTTACCCGGATAAATGGAAAGACTATTCAAAGCTGGAGATTAAAGCTGACGATCTGGTGGGTAACTTTGTTCGCGCCAGTCACTGGGGCTACGACGAAATGACCAATAAGCTGGGTAAACCAATCGACAAGAGCGAATGGTTTATGACGCCGCAAACGGTCAATGCCTACTATAACCCGGTAAATAACGAAATCGTGTTTCCGGCCGCTATTTTACAACCACCATTCTTTAATATGGCGGCTGATGATGCGGTGAACTATGGCGGTATTGGTGGCGTAATCGGCCATGAAATTGGCCATGGTTTTGATGATCAGGGTGCCAAATACGATGGTGAAGGTAACTTACGTAACTGGTGGACTGAGCAGGATAAAACCCAGTTCCAGGAACGTGGTGCCCGATTAATTGGCCAATATAATAAATTTGAACCTTTGCCTGGCCTGAACATTAATGGCGCGCTGGCATTAGGCGAAAACATCGGCGATCTGGGTGGTATGACGGTGGCACTGAAAGCCTATCAGCTGTCGCTGGATGGTAAAGAAGCACCGGTGTTGGATGGCTTTACCGGCCAGCAACGTTTCTTCTTAAGCTGGGCGCAGGTATGGCGTTCACAGTATCGTGAAGAAGCGTTAAAGCGTCAGCTAAGCACCGGCCCTCATTCACCGGCACATTATCGCGTTATTGGTGTACTGCCGAATATTCCGGAGTTCTACACAGCCTTTGATATTAAAGAGGGCGACCCTATGTATACCGCACCAGAGCAGCGCGTTAAGATCTGGTAAGTAAAATCTGCTACAATGCACAGGCTGATCGCGCAAGCGGTCAGCCTTTTTTATGGCTAATCGAATAAGTTAGGCTGTTCAGGTCTGACCACTATATTAAAGACAATATAACATCAGCCTTTGTATTCACCGTATTTATACCCACTATAAGCTGTGTGGTTAACGGCCTGATGTCAATTTGGCCCCAAATTTCATATAATTACGCCCATTCATTCTGTTGAATGACGCTGCAGAGGCAAGACTGCAGTTAACGACCAAGAGGATCATACTGTGCTACAACAATA
>JBFKFH010000225.1:0-5135 GCA_041618685.1 Rheinheimera sp. | reverse complement strand
TATCTGGCTGAGGCTGCGGAAATTGTTTCCCACATTGGTGCTGCGCCACAGCCTGACACCGCGCAGGTGATCTTGTGTTTTCACAATCTGAAGACAATGAGTGGAATGATCGGTGCACTTGATATAGTGATGCTGTGTAAAAACTATGAAAATAGCAGCACCGAACAGGAAAAAGTGGAATTAATTGGGCAATTGGCGCTGGAATGGACAAGCCTAAAGGTAGAACTGCAACAGTTACTTCAGGACGAACGCTTCTGATCAGCAAATAAGATTAGCAATCTTAGCAGCTGTAAATGGCTGTTTTTAAATATCTATCATGGTTTTAGGTATCAATATTCAGGTGGCTGGTGAGTTTAAACCGGTTAGCCGGGTGGTACAGCACGGCGTAGCAAATAGGCTGGCCATGAGAGTGTGTAATCCGGGTGACTTTCAGGCATGGCACGCCATCGTCCACTTGCAGGTTATGCTTGAGTATTTTCGTTGGCATCACCGCCTCTACCGTTATTTCTGCTTCGGTAACCGGCGCTATTGAGTTCAGATATTCGCTGGCCGTTATCTTGCTGAAATCCTGCTGCAAAAACAATGGTACCCGCTCTGCATTAACATAGCGTTCTTCCAGCTGAATGGGTTGATCGTTCTCCCAGTGCACGATGATAATTTTATATACCGTTCTGCTGTTAAGTGACAGGGTAAATGCGATGGCATCGTTTGGTATCAGCATCAGTTTGCTTAGCACGGTCATCTTGTGTACATGCCCGCGGGAGCGAATCTCATCAGCAATATTACGGATTTCCAGTAATGAACTTTGCGCGGCAGGTTCCTTTACAAAAGTACCGACACTGGCCACGCGTTCAAGCACACCACTGTTAACCAGCTCATCGACGGCTTTTCGCGCAGTCATCCGGCTGGCCGAAAAGTGGTTGGCCAGTTCGGTTTCCGACGGGATCTGAGAGCCCGCTTTCCATAAGCTGGCGCTTATCTTCTTTTTAATCTCATTAGAAATAAGACGGTACTTTGGCAGCTTCATGCAATGTCCATATTACCTATAAACAATAAGTTAGAAGTGCATATTCAGTTAAATCATTACACTTCAGTGCGAAACCGGTCATTCTATACTGCATTGCGCTGCCGCCAACAGATTTTCGGTGCCTGGTTGGTGTTAAATAGGCTTGTCGCACAAGTAACATGTCAGCAACACTGCGCCAGTATATACCACGTGACTATGCTGTCAATTTTTAATCAGTTGAACCGATATTTCCCGCCGCAAAGATAATGAAATTATTTTCAATCCTGTTGTTGTATATACCGGTATGCTGTTGTATAACATTTAAGCAGACAGCGACCTTATAATAAATTCCGGCTTCAGCTGGTACAGATGCTACTCAGGAGAACATTCAATGACAGCAATAAATTTGACGCCTAGTCGTGTATATACCGCGATGCTGATGGCCGGCGCAGTGGCAGTTTCCGCGCAAACGAAGGCGCAGGACAGTGAGCCGGTTGAACGTATTCAAATTACCGGCTCAAAAATTAAACGTACCGATATTGAAACCGCCAGTCCGGTATCGGTTATATCTTCAGCTGATATCAGTGCATCAGGTATTACCAATGTAGAAAACCTGCTGCAGGAGATGTCGTTTTCAGCCGGCGTGGCCGGTAATGCAACGAACGCATACTGGACCAGCGGTGGTTATGGCACAGCTCAGGTCAATTTACGTGGTCTGGGTATTAAGCGCACCCTGGTATTGTTAAATGGCCGCCGCGTTGTCGGCGGAGGTACAGGTGCCAATAGTTCGGTTGATTTGAATATGATACCGACATCAATGATTGAACGAATCGAAGTATTAAAAGATGGTGCTTCGGCTGTGTATGGCGCCGATGCGGTAGCCGGTGTGGTGAATATCATCACCAAAAAAGCATTCAGCGGCGCTGAGCTGAGTGTAAAAGCAGGCATGGCGGATAAGGGCGATGCTGAAAATCAGGATCTGAGCCTGACACTGGGCGGCGAGTTTGACAAGGGCAATGTGGTTGTCAATTTGAGTTACGGCAACACCTCTGCGGTGCGTCAGTCTGACCGTATTGCCTGCTCTAAGTACGGTACGGAAGATGGCACCTTTGAGTGTTTTGGCAGCAGCACGAGCGAAGGTGGCCGTGCGTTATTGGCTGACGGTACTCAG
The DNA here is from genome assembly GCA_041618685.1 of Rheinheimera sp. Taxonomy (GTDB): domain Bacteria; phylum Pseudomonadota; class Gammaproteobacteria; order Enterobacterales; family Alteromonadaceae; genus Alishewanella. The sequence continues at coordinate 2,958 of JBFKFH010000225.1, read as the reverse complement.
GTGCAGTTTAACCAGGACCCCGATACCGCCACTAACGGCAACAACTATGGCCCTTACAATGGCGCACTGCATAGTTTTAACTACATTCCCTACCTGAACGCCGTAAGCCCGATGAAGCGGATAAATCTATCCAGCTTTGCTAACTACAATATCAATGACTCGGTGCAGCTGTTTGTAGAAGCAAGTTACGCTAATCGCCAGGGCGAGCAAATCGTTACGCCGAGGAATGGTTTTGCCGGCATTAAAGTCGATGCCGATTTCCAATACAACCCTACCGGTCAGGATTTGGAGTTTTTACGCCGGCGCAATACCGAACTGGGCGCGCCTTACTTTTTCCAGGAAACAGATACCGTTCGCATTGTAACGGGACTAACCGGCGTATTAGACAATGGCTGGGAATGGGATTTATCTTACAACTATGGCCGCAATACCGGTACTGATGGCTGGACTTTCGACATTGACCCTGACCGTGCAGCGCATACGCTGGACGACAGCATTTGTACCTATGACAACAGCAATGGCATTCCTTGTGGTGACTGGTTTGGTAAAAACGAGCTGACGCAGGACGTAATTGACTACGTAAAATACCGCCGTGAGGGCACAGGTGGCAATGAAATGCGCAGCTGGTCATTGAATATGAATGGCTATTTGTACGAGTTGCCGGCCGGTGGTATTGGCTTTGCTGTTGGTGCAGAAAGTCGCAGCGAAACAGGCTGGCGCGACCCGGACTCTACCGTATTGCGTAACGGCTTAGAAGACCCGATCCGCGGTAGCTATGATGTAAAAGAAGTATTTGGCGAACTATCGGTGCCAATATTGGCTGATACCTATTTAGCCAAGCGGTTGTCGGTTGAGCTGGCGGCGCGTTACTCTGACTACAGCACTGCAGGTGCAGAAACCACCTACAAAATGGGTTTAACCTGGAATGTTAATGACAGCCTGATGCTGCGGGCTGTGCGTTCTACCGCGTTCCGCGCGCCGGTGATTACAGAACTATTTGGCGGCACTAATGGCGAAAACCTGCGCACGATAGACCCCTGTGAAAATGCTACTGGCACCATAGCGGCAAATTGTCTGGCGGCCGGTGTACCTGCAGATTTTGTACAGGACGGCACGACAATTTTAACCAGTGTTGGTGGTAACCCCAAACTGGCACCGGAAACGGCTGACACCACCACAGTGGGTATCGTATGGCAGCCGGAATTCATTGAAGGGTTTTCCGCGACGATAGATTACTTCAACATTAAAATCGACGAAGCTATTACATCAGTCAATGGTTCCGATATGCTGCGGTTATGCTACGAAGACCCTATCGGCAATGCGAAATTCTGCGATACCTTTACCCGGCATCCGGTAACACACCAGGTTAATGAGCTGAATCAGCGCCCGGTGAATGCTGCAGTAGAAACCGTCAGTGGTATCGACCTGAACACGGCTTATAAATTTACCTTATTTGGTTTGAGCAGCCGTGCGACTTTGGATATCACCCGTTTACTGAAGCATGAAAGCACACCGTTCAAAGGTCAGCCAACCATTGATAAGGTGGGTTTTATCACCGAAGACCAGGGTAGTTACACTGAATGGCGGAGTAACTTCAGCTACAGCGTGATGACAGATGACTGGTCAGCGAGCTATTCATTGCGTTATATCGGCAGTGCCGATGATGTTAACGGCTCGGATTTCGACCCGCTGGGTAAATCAGTCGGTTCAGTTACCTATTCCGATGTATCAGCCTCTTGGTACTACAGTGATGCGTTAACGTTTAGCCTGGGTGTTGACAACATCTTTGATAAAAAAGCACCGTACCTGACGTCATGGAACGACGCCAACACCGATGTAATGACATATGATCTGCTGGGGCGCCGCGGTTTCGTCCGTGCAACCTACCAGTTCTAAGTCAGCTTTTATCGGTAGCATCAGGGCCGTATGCCCGTATACCATACGGCCCTGGTGTTTACTTTGCTCATAACAGTAATTAATGGTTTTATCCGGGCCACAGGCCTCCTACGCGGCTATTAAACTGCTGCGTGAGATCAGGCCGTGCCGGACTAGAGGGTTGGGAATGAATAAATCAATGCGGCTGCTGAAAACCAGCAGGAAATACCATAAGTGGCTGATGGCGTTTATAGGCCTGCAGTTTATTATCTGGTCGGTAACCGGGGCCTATATGGTGTTTTTTGATATTGATTATATCCATGGCGATACCCTGGTTAATAACGAACAGGATAAAATCGACCCACAGCAGGTAACCTACTCATTACAAAGCTTGTTACAGCACTATCCGCAGGCAAAAGCCATTACGCTGGGCCGTTATCTGGATAAGGTGGTGTATCGTTTTACGCTGGCAGAACAAAAGTTAGCCATTGATGCCAGTAGCGGTGCGGTAATGCCGCCGTTAGATCAGGCTCAGGCTGAAAAAGCCGCCCGGTTTTATTATAGCGGTACCGGCACAGTCGAAAGCGCCGAGCTTATCAGTGAAAATGCCCCATTTGAGCTTAATCCGGCTGTCATGCCAGCCTGGCGGGTAAATTTCACAGATTTTGGCGCCCCGGCAATTTACGTGTCTGCCGAAACGGGCTTATTGGTTGGTAAACGGCATAGTTTCTGGCGCCTGTTTGACTGGATGTTCCGCTTTCATGTGATGGATTACGATGACGGCGCGGATATTGATAACAGCCTGCTGTTCTGGTTTACCTTGTTAGGTATTTTAGCCTCAGTACTGGGCATGGTACTGGCCTATTTCCGGGTGTTTCGCAAAACAGCTGAAGCATTAACTGCTCCGGATAGCAATGACAGTCATACAGCAGGAGTTGCGCGATGAATATGGTCAGAAAACTCCATAAATGGGCCTCCGTTGTCGTCGGTATCCAGTTTCTTATCTGGCTGGGCAGCGGCATGTACTTCAACTTTATGGACCATACCAAAGCGGCGGGACACACCTACAAAGCGCATCAGCAT
>JBFKFH010000224.1:0-5212 GCA_041618685.1 Rheinheimera sp. | reverse complement strand
TTTTTTGACAACTTCAGACTATTCAATAATGTTTGTTAGCTTCAAACCATTTTTGCTCACCAACAAAACAATGATAGTACCGGGCAAAAATAAAATCACCTGTCAGAAATTACAGTTTTTATGATGAAAGCAAAGAAAGATAAAAAATAAAAAAACGGGCATAGCCCGTTAATTAGTATGATGAAAATGTATTACGCTCGTCGCTTCAACATATCACTGTGGTAGGAGGCAGTAACGTCGGTTACGTTGCCATCACAGAGTAACAACACCCTGTCGGCACTCATTATGGTTTCTGGTCGGTGCGCAATTATTATTCTGGTAATGTTCAGTTTTTTGATTGACTGATTAACATGACTTTCCAATTCAACATCCAGGCTACTGGTTGCTTCATCCATCAGTAATAGCTTGGGGCGACGATACAGTGCTCTGGCCAGGTGCAATCGCTGTTGCTGTCCGCCAGACAGCGAACTACCCATGTCACCAATAAGCGTATTGTAAGCCATTGGCATGGCAACAATATCCTGGTGAATACCGGCAAGCATCGCACTTTGAATAACCTTATCCATGTTTTTCTGTGGGTCAAAAAAGGCGATATTGTCGGCCAAACTGCCAGACATCAGTTGATCGTGCTGCATCACAGCGCCCACCTGTTGCCGGTAATGACCTAAACCCAACTGATAAATATCGATATCGTCAGCCAGAATTTTTCCGGATTCAGGCGGCAGTAAACCAAGCAGCACCTTGGCCAGCGTCGTTTTGCCACCACCAGAAGGGCCAATAATGGCAACACTTTCTCCGCAGGCAATGCTAAAACTGATATTGTTGAATAACAGCGGATCGGTAGCCGAATAACGATAGCAAAGTTGTTTAACCTCAAGCGCACCGCTGATGTCCCGGTAGCCCAGTGCTGAGCTGTCTTGCTCTTTTTCCGTCAGTGCGATATCTGATAACCGTTCCAGATGTAATCTGGTCATATACAGCTGCACCAGCTTGTCAATTAACGCCGCCATTCGTTCAGTAAACTGGGTTTTGTAGGTCAAAAAGGCGAACAACATACCCACGGTTAATAAGCCATCAATCACCGACACCGCGGCCAGAAAAATCACGATGGTATTCTCGATACCGAACAGTAGTTGATTAATGGTTTGATAGGAAATTTGCCACCTGCCCAGCAGAAAGTTCTGATTTACCGCATGCGAATAGCGGTTCTGCCAGATATTCAGCCGCTGGCTTTGCTGGCCAAACAGTTTTATGGTCTGCATGCCGCGCACAGTTTCCATAAAGTTGGATTGTTCATCAGCGACAGCCATAATGCTGGCTTCCGTACTCTCGCGCATCGGCCGGTACAACATCCAGCGCAACGCGGCATACAACAATACTGTCGCTAATACGACGCTGGCCAGTGTCGGACTGTATACGTACATCATCACCAACACACAGCTTGCCATTAAGCCATCGATAACCCCTTCCACCAGGCTATTGGTTAACAACTCTCTGACTTTATTCAGTGAACCGAAGCGCGAAATAATGTCGCCAATATGGCGTTTTTCAAAATAGCTTAGCGGCAGATGCACCAGATGACGAAATAAATTGGTTGCCATCTGCAGGTTCATACTTGAGCCCAGATATAAAATGACCCAGCCGCGCAGTGCCTGCGTCAGGACTTTTACCAACATGAGTAAGCCGAAACCAAGTGCCAGTACCAATAATAATGGTCGATCAGCACTGATCAACACCTCATCGACGACTAACTGTACATAATATGGCGATGCCAACACAAACAACTGCAGTAATAACGACAGTACAAAAATTTTAACGAGCGAGGGCAGTAGCCCTTCAATTCGGCTCCAAAATGCACTAAGCCCTAAGCGGATACGCTCATCACGCTTACTGAAACCCCGGGTTGGCGTTAACTCTAACGCTATACCGCTGAAGCAGTCAGACACTTCTGACATAGCAACTTTGCGCTCACCTACTGCCGGGTCCAAGATCACGGCATGGCGTTTAGTGACTTTTTTCAACACGACAAAATGATTCAGGTTCCAATGCAGTATGCAGGGCAGTTTTAACTGACTCAGCTCATCCAGTTCCAGCCTGAGTGCCCGCCCGGCCAGCGCCAATTGGTCGCCCAGCTGGATCAGATGCTGCAAGTTTGCGCCTTTTAACGACACCGCATAACGGTTTCGCAGTGCACTCAGGTCTAATTGATGACCATGGTGACTGGCAACCATTGCCATACAAGCTAAACCGCATTCTGCCGCTTCAGATTGATATATAAATTGCATCTTGTCCTCACCATAGCGTTTGCGCTGACATTAAAAACTTACGCCGCCGGTGAGGTTGCGCTGGTTGGCTGCTCAGATTGTGCGATGGCTCTGGCACATTCGACCTGCTGACTTAACTGCAGCAAACTTGTCATTTCAGCTGCTGCAATGTTGGTTTTTGCTGTGTTCATGTTTTATGGTCCGTTTTGTGGCTTAAATATGAATGTGTCCGGCACTGAGGCAGCGGCTGATCGCTTGCTGGCGATTACAGCTGTTAGTCTTACTGATACAGTTGCTCAGATGAAAATTGACCGTGCGCTCGGAAATCGACAAAATCTGGCTGATCTCCCACGACGTCTTACCTTTTGCTGCCCAGCTCAGACAGGATTTCTCTCTGCTGGTCAGGCCGAAACTGCTGTCATCTTCATGGTGACGCGTCAACCGATATACGGCTTCGTACAAGTAGTTGGCAATAATGGTCCAGTACCAGGAGATCTGCTGTGCTAACGGTTTCTGCGTTGGCAGCACACCAATCACCAATACGCCATAATCAGTACCTATACCTTTTACCGGTATTAACAATGCGTCATGCGCCAGAGCAAAGGCTGTGCGGATACCAATATCACTGCTCAGGGCCGGCGTGCAGCGTTTAAGGCAGCATTGCTGTAATTGTTCGGTGCCGGCAAACATTTGGAAGTCATCATTGTGTCCGGCAGATAATTGCTGCACTTTTTGCTGTGACCGCCATAACACCAAGCCGCAAAACGGATAATCGAATTGCTGCTGGATCTGGGCAAAAAATTCCGGTAGTGCCTCAAGTGAGGCCATGTTCTGCAATTGTTGCACCATAGGCTCAAGCTGACTCATGCCATATCTCCTCTAATGCACTGACGGCGGATTATTCGTCTGCAGATTGATCAGGTGGGCAAATGAACCAGCAATCAGGAGTAACAACCGGTGGCTCAGTTTTAACCGCGGTGTCGTCGGCATAAAGCGGTACTGCCGCCAGCATAGATACAGCAGCGAAAATAGCAGCGATGAATCGGGTAGAAGTATTTTTGTACATGATGCTGTCCTCAGGTTGTGGGTCGACGTTGACCTGAGGCAAGCTTGGATCTGCAACGCAAAAAGTGCGATAACTACCAGCGGACTTTAGTGTGACTTTCAGAACAATAAGCTATAACCAAAGTTATAACCAAAGCTAACTATCTGATTAGTGTCTATTTTAGGCTTAAAGAACAATAACTCATGACCATTTTTATCCAGCGAAAAATGACCACTGAATTCACTGCTTGCCAGTTTACGTTGCCATATTTCATGGCTGTTAAGGTCAATATTAACCAGTTGCCAGTCTGACATTAAGTTGCGATGCAATATCATCAGATGTTGGTCACGCAGTAAAAGTTGGTAATCAAGGTCAAAGTGAATACCCTGATACAGTCGTTTTTGCCGTTGCATTTGCTCATTCAACAGCCAGACGGAGCCATCCACAGCGGCCGCGATAAAGCCATGTTCAAGTGTTTGCAGGTAACGGTATTCTGGCAGCAAAAATTGCTGCCGGGCCTGTTTCAGGTCATATTGCATAATGTGCCACTGGCCGGCATTGGCGGCAGCAAAATATACTGAGCGCCCATCCTTACTGAAGGTGCCCTGATCGACCTGCTGCGTGGTCAGCGAGACATTGGCGACATGGCCCGAGAACACATCCAGCAATTCCAGCCGGTTCTGCCGCTTAAGCAGCAATAAAGCATCAGCAGTTTGATCCAGTAATTCAAAAGCTGCTTCCGAACGCATGACCAGCTGCTTCACTGCAGTTGCCGGATAGTAACGTGATAGCTGAAAAGCATTATCGGCTTGTTCAATCAGCCAGTAATACTCTTTGTCATAGCTAAAATGCACCGCCATCACCTGACCACTAAACTGCAAATGCTGACTGAAACCCTCAACATAAGGCCAGGCGGTACGATACAATTGTTGTTCGGTTGTTTTGCGGTAAATAGCGCTAAAACGGCCGCTATTATCCGGCACCAGCTCTTTAATGTTATCCGCAGGCTCAGCCAGAGGTGCAAAAGTATTATCCTGCAAATTGAACCAGGAGAATTGGTCGTGCTGCTTGATTAAAATAGCCTGGGCATTCAGCCAGCTGATCCGGGTGTCGGTCAGTTGATTACCCAATAAAGCCTCAACCAGTAGTTCTTTGTCCGCCAGCCGATAAACCTGCAGATATAATTTACGTTCAGCAATATTCGCTCTAACTAACGCCAACTGCGTACGATCAGGCGATATTCTGGCATAAGCATCCTGTACTGCGGCAGCACTGCTAAAACTAAACTGGCTTACCAAGCCGGTGGCAATATCAAGCTGGTAATAATGGATGTTGCCGTTATAGCTTTCACCGGCTGCAATCAGCATGCTGGTGTCATTCAACGCCAGCGGGCCGGCAAGAATTGACTTACCAGGCAAGCTAATTTGTTTTGGTGGTAGGTTTAGATCAGTCACTGATTGCAGGTACAGTTCAGCCTGATCAGCGCGAAAACCCACATACGCCAGCAGCTTTCCATTGCTGACAAAATCAACAAAACGCACATGAGGTACTGATGTTAAAACTTTTGTGACCTGACCTGTATTGCGCTGCTGTAGATAAAGCTGCCAGTTATCATTATTTGTTATCCGACCGACAAAAGCCTGAAACTGGCCATCCGGCGACACAGCAAGGCTGGCCTTCTGTCCGGGAATTTCCAGTTCTACTTTCATATCTTTAATTTGTAACGTTACCTCTGAAATCAAAGCGGCGATGACCAACAGCACAGTGATGCTCAACAGCAAAAAGGCGCTTACACCCGCTTTGCTTATTGGACGCCAACGATGGCCAGTCAGATGAACATTTGCGGTGTGTTTGCCATCACTGACAACGGGTTTAATCAATGATGCTGCATCGAGCGGCACAG
>JBFKFH010000223.1:0-5247 GCA_041618685.1 Rheinheimera sp. | reverse complement strand
TATTGCGCCGACTAAATGCATTAATTTCATCGATAACTCTTTAGCAAATAATAGTGACGACGATTATGATACAAAACATAACGTAGCCGCCAGCTTTACTCGGTAAAAACCACCGGCTGGGGTTCAGATCGCCATTTGATGTGAATGATGCGACAATCAGTACGGCGCGAAAAGTGATAATAACGACAGGGTTTCAGATGCAATATTCCGTACTTGGTAGTAGCAACGTAAACGTATCCCGTGTGTGTTTAGGCACCATGACGTGGGGTTGTCAGAACACTCAGGCTGATGCCAACGCCCAGCTTGATTACGCACTGACACAGGGGGTTAACTTTATAGATACGGCAGAAATGTATGCCATTCCGCCCACTGCTGATACCTATGGTACAACTGAACGCATTATCGGTAACTGGCTCAGCAGCAGTGGCAAACGTGCCGATATTATTCTGGCAACCAAAATGGCAGGCAACGGGCTGGCTTATGTTCGCGGCGGTGGTGATATGACAGCTGCAACCTTACTACAGGCGGTGGATGACTCCTTAACCCGACTGAAAACTGATTATATTGATTTATATCAGTTACATTGGCCAAACCGGCTATCGCCTCATTTTGGCAAACATGCGGTGGGCCGAATTGGTTATACAACAACTGATAGCGTACAGCAGACCGAACAGATGCTGGCGTTATTGCACGCACTGCAAAGTTGTATTGATGCCGGGAAAATTCGTTTTTGCGGCTTATCTAATGAAACGCCATGGGGAGTCAGCCAGTATCTCAAACTGAGCGAGCAGTATAAGGTGCCGCGCATGGTGGCCATTCAGAATGAATTTAGCCCGCTGCATACCAAAGACTGGCCCTATTTAATTGAACAGTGTATTCATGAAAATATTGCCTATTTACCCTGGTCACCGTTGGCGGGTGGCGCATTGTCAGGCAAATACCTGGGTGGGGCCAGGCCTGTGGGCGCACGCTGGAGCATGTTGCAGCGCAATGGGCTGTTTCGTGATACGCCGGAGTCAAACAAGGCGATAGCGGCCTTCACAGAACTGGCACATAGCCATAACCTGGCTGCAACCACTCTGGCTTTGGCCTGGATTAATCAGGTTGAGGGAGTTACGTCGACGATTATCGGTGCCACCAGTATGGCGCAGCTGGAGCAAAACATCAGTGCTTTTTCTGTTGCATTAACACCTGCAATTCTGGGCGACATGACGCAGTTTTTACGCCAGCATAATCTGCCGTTTTGATACCGGTTCAGCCTGGCGCTCGTTTTAGGCTGTAACTGGTCTCAGCAGTGTGCTGATTTACAGCACGGGGCTTGTCGTCGCGGTCTGCCTGGGCAATACTGGGCGCCAGGGCTATCGCGGGTTAAACTATGTCACTGTTAGCGTTTACGTCTGATTCTACTGATTTTGCTGTGGCGTACCTTGGGCATCATGACATGGCTCTGGTGCTGTTATCGATTTTCATCGCTATATTGGCCGCCTATACCAGCTTTAGCCATCGTCACCTGATGCAAGGCTCAGTCACTAAAACCTCACGCTGGTTGTGGCATTGCAGCGGCGCCGTGGCAATGGGGCTTGGCGTCTGGGCGATGCACTTTACCGGCATGATGTCATTCCAGTTACCGCTGCCGATTACCTATCAGCTTAAGCTGACGCTGTTTTCGGTGCTGCCGGCAATAGCGGCAGCCTTTGTTACGTTACATGTGGTAGCCGCACCGGTGCAGCATATAAAGCATCTTCTGCTGGGCGGCGTTTTAATGGGCGCTGGCATTGGTGCTATGCACTATACCGGTATGGCAGCAATAGTAGTGCCGGCGCAGCAGTTGTATCAACCCGCAATGTTTTTGGGGTCTATTGCCGTCGCTGTCATAATGGCGACATTGGCACTTGGCATTCGACCGTGGTTAAGCCCTATGCTGCAGCATAAAGCAGTGCTCGATATGATCAGTTCTGTCGTGATGGGGCTGGCAATTGCCAGCATGCATTATGCGGCCATGCACGCTACCGTTTTTCTACCCGGCCAACAGCTGCAGCTAGCCAGCGGTATTACCATGAACAAACAGACACTGGGTACATTGGCCGTTGTGGTGGCGGTGGCTATTTTACTGCTGGCTACTATTGCCGTGTTGATGCGAAAACGGATCCGTACGGCAGAACAACGCAGTGATACGGCCAATGAACAGGCCAGATTGCTGGCGAGCCGGTTACAGCGTATCGCGTTAAGGGTGCCCGGGCTGGTGTGTGAATTTCGCATGGGTAATGATGGCAGTTTTACCTTTCCTTATGCCAGCGACAGCATCCGCGATCTGTACCGTATCAGCCCGGAGCAGGCGCGCCTTGATGCCAAGCCTATACTGGCGGTTATTCATCCGGACGATCGCGAAGCCATGTTGCAATCTATGTATCATTCTGCCCAGCTAATGTCGCCATGGCGGCACGAATACCGGGTACTGACAGAGCAGGGCGAGGCACGCTGGCTGTTTGGCAGTGCAATGCCAGAGCGTGACGCCGAGGGCGTGAGCTGGAGTGGTTTTGTCACCGATATTTCACAGCGTAAGGCCACCGAACAGCAAATTAATCAGCTGGCTTTCTATGATAATCTCACCGGTTTATACAACAGGGGTAAAATTCAGCAGCGTTTGCAGGAACTATGTGGTCAGTTAGGCTATAACGCACAAAGTGGTGCTGTGGTAGTGGTTGATGTCGATAACTTTAAACGCATCAATGACACCCAGGGGCATAAAGCCGGCGACGAGTTATTAAAGCAGCTGGCCGCAAGATTAAGCCAGTTTGCGCCTGAGGGTTGCGCTGCCGGTCGTTTGAGCAGTGATGAATTTGTCCTGCTGGTGGTTGGTTTACCTGCACAGATAGCGCAGGCATCAAAGCAGTTAGAATTATTTGCCCAAGAGCTGCGGGCAGAACTACAGCAACCTTATGCCATCAACGGACACTATTTCAATTGCAGTGTCAGTTTAGGCTACTGTGTGTTTAATGACCTCAGTGCCAATGCCGACGATTTGTTAAAACAAGCCGACATTGCCGTGTCACATGCCAAAGCGCTGGGTGGCAATGGTCAGCAAATGTTTGCCCCGGCAATGAAGCAGCAAATTCAACACCGTTTTGCCTTGGAGCAGGCGCTGGCAAACGCGGTTGCCCAGCAGCAATTAAGCTTACATTATCAGCCTCAGCTGACTGACACTGGCAAGGTTATTGGGGTAGAAGCGCTATTGCGCTGGCACAGCCCGCAGTTTGGTGCGGTGTCACCGGCAGAGTTTATTCCCCTGGCGGAAGAAACCGGCCTGATTGAAGGCATCGGTGACTGGGTGCTACAACAGGCGTGTCAGCAGTTACAGCAGTGGCAGACCGATCCGCAGTTGTCCAGGCTAATGATGTCGGTGAACATCAGTGCCAGACAATTCTATTTGCCGGAATTTGCCAACCTGGTAGCGCAGTGCATTAAGCAATATCAGGTGGATCCGGCGTGTTTAGTGCTGGAGCTAACCGAAAGCCTGGTGTTGGCCGATTTGGACGATGCTGTTGCACGCATGCAGCGCATTAAGCAGCTTGGTGTTAAGTTTTCCATGGATGATTTCGGCACTGGTTATTCCTCACTGTCGTATTTATCACGTCTTCCCTTTGATGAAGTGAAAATTGATCAGTATTTTGTCCGCAGCGCCAGCTCTGGCAAATCCAGAGATTGGGTTATTGTCGACGCGATTATCGGCATTGCAAACACCTATGGCATGAAGCTGGTCGCAGAAGGCGTTGAAACCCAAGCGCAACGCGAACTTCTGCGTCAAAGTGGTTGCCGCTGCTATCAGGGGTATTTATTTGCCCGTCCAGCACCCGCAGCCGATACCGAACGCTGGATAAAACAGCATAGCGCCGATTAGGGCGCTGTGTTGGTGCGGCGCAGCACAATGCTGACACGTAACATGCAGCAGGCATGTTGTGCCCGCTGCTTTGTCTTATAGTAACCAGTTAATCCAGTGCAGATACAATGGTAAGCCGATTAGCACATTCAGTGGGAATGTTAGCCCCAGTGCCGCTAACAATGCCAGACCTATATCTGCATCCGGAATTGCTGCCCGTATTGCCGCCGGTGCGGCAATATAAGATGCACTGGCCATTAGCCCGGCCAGTACCAGAATACTGCCGATTGGTAATGCCAGCAACAACCCCAGCGCTATACCGAGCCAGGCGAGGATAAAAGGCGCTAACAGGGCAAACAGCATCAGACGCCATTGTTTTAGCGGCAGTGGCACACATACCTTCGCCGTGCACAGGCCCATTTCTAACAGAAACAATGCCAGCAGGGTTTTAAAACCACCCACTAATACCGGTGTAATAGCAGACAAACCGTCAGCACCATATAACCAGCCTATCAGCAGACCGCCACCGAGCAACAGCACGCCACGGCTGGTCAATGCTTCATGTAAAATCGCCAGCGAACTGGCTTTACTGCCATTTAAATAGCGAAACAACCACAGCATGGTCACAATGGCCGGAAGCTCCAACAGTACCAGGTATAACGTGGTTTGCGGTTCCATTGGCAGTTGATACTGTGTTGCCAACGCAATCACCACAGCAAAAGTACCGGCGCTGACCGAACCATAGTGAGCCGCGACACTGGCGGCATTAGCGCTGCTTAGACGCACTAATTTGCGCAGTAATGGATAAAGCAGCAAAGGCAATGCCACGCCGGTTGCAGCAATCAGCGCCAATTCTGGCAAAATGGGTATAAGCGGTACCCCGTGCAGAGCCATGCCACCTTTTAACCCCAGTGTCAGCATCAGTAGAATGGACAAGGTTTCATATATGGGTAGCGGCACTTTTAAATCAGATTTAACCAACCCGGCTACCAGGCCAAGGGCAAAAAACGCGATCACAGCATCAGGCATTACAGTGTACTCCGGCAAAAAAACCTGGCTAGTGTGCCCAAAGCCCGCTATATTTCCCAATTAATAGTTTTGCATAAATGTATAGATAATTATCTATACATGGTTCGCTGAGGAACACTGATGGATGTGCGCCAGCTGAGTTTTCGTCTGTTGCAGGTGTATATTAAGGTGGTACAGCTGGGGAATATTTCTGCTGCGGCCCGCGCTTTGCACCTGACCCAGCCCACGGTATCGTTGCAGCTAAAAAAGCTGGCAGATGTCATGCAAGAGCCTTTATTAACTAGCGGCCGTACCGGGCTTGTGCCTACGGCAGCCGGGCAGGCACTGTATCAGGCCGCAGG
>JBFKFH010000222.1:0-5294 GCA_041618685.1 Rheinheimera sp. | reverse complement strand
GGACATAAGCCAGCTACAGCAATGTATTCAAAGTGCGTATCAGGCATTAAATCCAGGCGGCATTTTCGTATTTAACGCAGTAGATAAAGATACTATTTGCAATAATTCAACGGTTCGCCACAGCAAAATCGTCAACGACAACAATTTTGTATTTGAATCAGCCTGGCATTATCCCGGCTATGGCGACAACCAATCACTAAACCTGAGCATCACCAAAATCAACGCCGACACAACACAGCAATGGCGTGATCAACATCCGATGGTAGCTACCAGCTTTGCCCAGCTGCAACAATTATTGTTGCCCTGGTTTGAAGTGAATATGCTCGAGCACGATTATGGCAAAATACTACCGTGGGATTGTAAGTCTGGTAATGCCCTATTTGTCTGCGTGAAACGCTGAGTACAATTTAGCAACTACGAATATAATGTGGCAACATCTTGGTTATATTAGTTATATAGCATATGATGAAACCGCAACGTTGCCAGAATTGCCACCACGTCATGAGGTACATTAATGTTGAAACCTGCTAAACGTACAGCCTCGTGCTGGCGTCGGATTGCTCACATCTGCACAGTTTCAGCACTGTTAACATTAAGTTTTAACCTGACAGCACTCAGCAAATTACCGGTGATGTTTTACAGTAAAATGCCGGCAGACTGGATGGAAACTGAGCCATCCGACGAACTGCTTAGTTTCCGGACGCTGCGCATGCTTTTAAACCATGCTGAGTTAAGCCCACGCTTTATGCCAGTAAGCCATAGCCGCGCCGAACTGCTAACTAAAGGGGATCGCGCCGGCTGCATGACTGGCGTGTTAGACTTAGCTGACCGGCGACAACAGTTTATTTTTAGCCTGCCCTATTTAGCGGTACAAGGCATTCATTTGTATGTGAACGCAGATAGCCCCTACGCCCAAAGCATTCTCAGTCAGCAAAGTGCCAACGACAAAGCTAGCCTGGAAGCGTTGTTAAAACAACACAGTGCTTTATTAATTGGCGTTGACAACGACCGCGGTTATGGCGCTGCGCTAGACGGCATTTTGCAAAGCCCGCAGCACCAGCGTAATGTCGTGTTTCGCCACAGTGGCGCGCGAATTGGAGAACTTTGGCGCATGCTGGAGGAAGGCCGTGTCGATGTGGTGCTGGATTACCCTTTTATCATGAAAGACAAGGTACATCAGCGTACGCATAGCCTGGCATTAACAGAGTCTACCCCCATCGAAACCGCCTATATTGCCTGTAATAAAAGCCCGTCCGGCCAAGCCATTATTCGCAGATTAAACCAGGCCATCGTGGCACGCCGGTTTCAGCAAGACTATATCGATTTGCATTTAAGCGTTATTGCAGAAGATCAGCGCGGTGATTATTTACAGCAGTACAAAAATGTTATGCAGGCTGACGACGAGTAAAATACCTGTGTATTGCAGGTATTTTACTGCCTGGTGTTATCGCCTTTAGGCTTTACTCTTCACAACGAAATGCCTGACGCCTTATCGTGACGCTGGCATCCTCTCCAAGCTCAAGCTGATATAACAGGCCAAAATCTTGCTCAGATAATGGTGCCATTTCAATACCGCTTAGCATGCTGACCAACTGCGGTACGGTATTACTGTGTCCGACAATCAGCGCCGGCTGCGATTGCGTGCGCAACTGCGCGATTAACGCTGCCGGATCGCGCGCATCGTACAATGACACTTTAAGTTGTTGATGCATGGCTACAGCCATGGCCGTTTGCTGTGTGCGTTGATACGGCGTGGTATACACCGCGGCTAACTCAATATCAGTAAAATATGTCGCCAGTGCTTCTGCACGGGCCTTGCCACATGCCGTTAGTTCCGGATCGGCCCCCATGTTTTGCTTTTCGGCATGCCGTACCAGATATAACGTAGCTGCCGTCGCCTGTAACGATACCAGGCTGAATACAATACACAGTGGTTTTAGTAACTTATTCTTCATCTTCCATTCCATTTACTGCTTTTTAACACCATATCGCATCTACGTCAGCCCCCGCCTTCATCTGTTTCGGGTGCGGCCCTTAGCACGGTATGTATTCCGTATCATTTATTGTTCTATGTTCGCATATAGTATGCCTTGTCCGGCTATCGATACAACGTATTGTTTATTCAACTGGCTGTGTTAGGCTAATTCTCTGTTTTACATCTGAATTATCACCATGCCTATTATAGTTTCTGTAAGCTACTGCCTGCTAGCACTGCTCTACCTGTTGCTGTCGTACTCAGGCGAATTTGCCTTTGGTTTTATCGTGAAAATTCTGCCCTTGCTGCTGTTGCTCAGCTGGGTATTCAAAACCGCTGGGCCTCAACCCCGCTGGCTTATCAGTGCCTTGCTGTTGTGTATGCTGGGCGACGCCCTGCTGGCTTGGGATGGCTCAACGCTATTTATCTATGGCTTAGCCGCCTTCCTCGCCGGACATATATGCTATCTGTTAGCTATGCGGCCTTATACGCAGCTTCGCGCTGCGCTGATCCTGCCTTATACTGTGCTGGCAGCTGCAGTGCTAAGTTTGATGTGGCCGAACCTGGGCGCTATCGCATTGCCGGTGCTGTTATACATTGTTGTGCTGCTGGCCATGTCGTTTGCCACCTGGTGCAGCGGCGGTTCAAACCGCTGGCTTATTGCCGGTGGCTTAGTGTTTGTCTGCTCTGATTCGCTGCTTGGTTTGAATAAGTTTTATCAGCCGATACCTGCAGCCGACACCCTTATCATGTTGACCTATTATACTGCGCAATATGCGCTGATAAGAGGTCTGCTACTGAACTGGCGAAAACGGCCTGGCATCGCCGGCACAGCACAATCACATTCCAACACAAATTAAGCATATCCCCCCAAAGTTTGCTTTACCTGCAAAGTCAGGGGGCTAACTGCTGTAATGACGCTTTAGCGCATTAGATTGGTGAACCTGGTGGCAGTGCTTTTGGAATAAATGTTGGCTGCCACTGCCCGGTTTGTAAATAACCTTGCCAGTTACGCAACAATTGCTGTTGATCAGCCCCCTGCTGTTTCGCTAGCCACTGCGCCAGGGCTGCCAGTTTACTGTGTAGCAAGGCTTTAGCTTCCGGTGCCAGCTCTGCGGAGGTAAGGCTGTGCATCAGTTGATAAAACGCCACGTGGGCCACCCGCTGCTGCAGCAATTGTTTGGGCCCAGTTTGCAATTTTTGCTTAACACTAGCCGACAATATAGCATCCAGCACCTTATCCAGCTGCTGCTGACCACTAAGCCGGTTTAGCCGCTGCGGATGTAAAATCAACTTTAACGTATGATTGGCTGACGCTTCTGCAGCAGACAGTGGGTCAAATGCCAGACCATAACGGCCGGAAAAACTTTCCCGGTCATTGCTGTCACCAAACACTTTAGGTGGAATTAACGCCAGCAACGAGTCTGGCAATGCCAGATAATCAGGGCTCAATGTGTTAAGCAAGGCTTGCAGGGCCTGCTGTTGTTGCGCGTTGTCTACCCAGCGAAAGCCCTTTGGTGTGTCATAATCACCTTTTAATTCATAGTGATAGTAGGCACCACCTAACAGCTTGCTAACCGCCTCCACCTGATAACGATGCAACAGGTAAATAGGTACCAGGGCTTCCTGCAGCGCCGATAGCGGTTGGCCTGTGGCAATATTATTCAAGCCAAAATTAGCCAGCGCCGCGTTACGCACCTCGCCCAGCCGGGTTAATTCAGCAACAGCATCGTTGCCGTTATCCCATAGATGGCCTATCGCGCTAACGCCACCTTCTGGCCGCGCATCCGGGTCGGCCATATACTCCAGCCCCTGCTGTTTTGCCGCTTGCAGCATGTGCGCCAGCTGTGTTGCAGAGTAATCACCATAACCGTAGGCAATGGCATAGTTATCCCACTCGCCCAGCCCTTCGCGGTAAGCGTTATCCAGGTGTAACTTGCCATCGCGTAGCTCAACCAATGGATGCGGATAATCCATTACAGTAGACCGGCCATTCGCACTACCGGCGAAATTATGAATAAGCCCCAGCGTGTGCCCCACCTCATGCGCCGCCAGCTGGCGAATACGTGCCAGCGCCATGGCTTTTTCCTGGCTGACATCGGTCTCGTCAGACTGGTAGGGCGCGGTCAGACCGGTTGCGATCAAAAAATCCTGCCGCACCCGCAACGAGCCCAATGTCACGTGACCTTTAATAATTTCGCCGCTGCGCGGATCAGTAACGCCCATGCCATACGACCAGCCACGGGTAGCCCGATGCACCCATTGGATCACGTTATAACGCACATCCATCGGGTCTGCATCTTCGGGCAAATCGGCAATCTGAAACGCGTTTTGATAGCCTATTTTCTCAAACGCCGAATTCCACCACATGGCACCATCACGCAGTGCCGTGCGCACGGGTTCTGGCACACCGGGGTCAAGGTAATACACTATAGGCTGTATTGCTTCGCTAACGGCAGCGGTAGGCTGTTTTTTCTGCAACCGGTGGCGCGGCAACAACCGTTTTACCATCGGTTTATCAAAAGCACTGGCGTAGTCACTATATTCTACCGGCCAAAAGCCGGAAAACGGATGAAACTGCCGGCTTTGGTAGCCTGCTTCTGGTAATGCAATCAACGAATGATGCAGATGCACACTGATAGCCTCAGGCGCTGGTGTAACCTGACGGACAAACTCGCCGGCCTTGTCACCGGAAAAGGTGACCAGCGCTTCAAGTTCAGTATTGCGGACAAAAGCTTTGGTCCGCTTCAGGTAAACGCCGCTGCGGGTATTGTCAACACTGTAATTGCCCTGTTTTTGCACAGCCAGACTGGCACTAACCCGGTGAATGTCACTTAGCAAAAACGCCGTGTAATCAACCAGCACGCTATCAGCATTCGTTGCCACTACCGGCAAACCTGCAATCACTGAGCTGGCGAACGCTTCTTGCACACTTACCCGCTCAGCACGATTTTGCGACTCGGCGCGATAATAAGTATTTAGTTGTTTTAACAGCACCTTGTTGCCAAAACGTTCAAACTGCACCAAGCGGGTGTCACCGAGTTGCCCACGGTCAAGCCCTATATCATTTGAGCCAATACCACGCGGTAGTGAGCTTTGAAAAATAAATGGCTGTTCCAGCTTATCTATCCGCAAATACAGCTTGTCATTGGCGGTATCGTAATACAGATCAAAATAACCAGTCTGCTGCACCATCCCCCGGCTAAATGTTTCAATACTGACTGTTTCAATACTTGCCGCATTGCTGGCAACAACCGCAGTAGCATTCACTTTCGCACTGCCGGCAATCAAAACCAGTGTACATATCAACAAAACAATG
>JBFKFH010000221.1:0-5322 GCA_041618685.1 Rheinheimera sp. | reverse complement strand
TTGCCGCCCAGCTCGTCTACGTCATAATTAGCAGCAATGTGCTTGTCTGTAGCCGGATGCCAGATGCCATAATCGCAGCCGTTTAAAATACCAACAAAATCTGCCGCTCGCTGCTGGTAAAGTAATGCCAAACCACTCGCCGCCGGCTCCTGCATCAATTCATCGCGATAACCACGGCTTACGGTATTAATTTTATCGGCACACTGGATAGCCGTAGCAAGAAAATTCAGCTCATCATGCCGTTGTGGCTCAATATCCAGCTCCTGCCGCCAGTGCGGTGCGCATTGCTGCTGATACACGCCATTATGAATGCTAAATACAAAAGGCAGCTGTGCCAGCGACTCGGCATAGTGCTGTTTCAGATAGTAAGCTGCTGCTGCGCTTTGCCAGTCATGGCCGTGAATAAGATCAAAGTCTTGCCCGGTCTGGCTTAACCATTCCAATGTCGCTTTGCAAAAAAAAGCAAACCGCAATGGATTGTCGCTATAACCCTGGTCACCGTCGTCATAGGGACGTGGCCGGCGAAAAAAATCGTCATGCTCAATCAATGCGACATCGACACCCTCTACCTGAAGCTGATGCACTGCACAGCCAAAAGGTCTGCCGGCCAGCTGAAAATAAACAGATTGCCAGCTGGCAGTCTGCAATGAATACAAGGTGGCATACCGCGGCAATGCCACCGTTACCTGATGCCCTGCCGCCATCAGGCTGTGCGCCAGGCCACGACAGGCATCAGCTAAACCACCGGTTTTTATCAGCCCTTCATACTCACTACATATAAACAGTATTCGCACGATAAATCCTTTCGCTTGTTAGCTTAAATTACTCAAAACCAATTGCTGCCCCTTTGGGGATAACGATCACGCCACTGGCTGACACATGAAAACGTTGTTTATCTAACGTTGGGTCTTCGCCAATAATGGTGCCGGGTGCAATTTTGACATCTTTATCGATAATGGCCCGGCGAATACGGCAGCCACGACCAATATCGTTGTTTCCCATCAACACGCATTTTTCAACATAACTGTGGCTATGTACATGTACGTTATAGCCAAGAATAGACTGATACACGATAGAGCCGCTGACAATGCAGCCCGACGCTACCATTGAGCTGATAGCCTGTCCGGTACGGTTCGCTTCATCGTGAACAAATTTTGCCGGTGGCACCGGAGGTGTATAGCCACGTAATGGCCAGTAACGGTTATACAGATCAAATGGCGGTTCTACCGAAATCAGATCCATATTGGCTTCGTAGTACGAGTCTATCGTGCCCACATCGCGCCAGTATCCGCTGCTACGTTCGTTCTCTCCACGAATAGCATTAGACGAAAAATCATATACATACACATCACCGGATGGGTATAACTGCGGAATGATATTATGGCCAAAATCATGTTTGGAGTCGATTTGGCTGGCATCTTCCTCCAGTACATTTACCAGTGTCTTTGCTTCAAAAATATAATTGCCCATAGAAGCTAAAACAAAACCAGGCCTACCGGGTATTGTCTTGACATTGGTTTTCGGTTTCTCAGCAAAACCAATCATTTTACCGCTGGCGTCAACTTCAATGACACCAAACTCGTGAGCCTGTTCTACCGGCACCGGGATCGCCGCCACGGTTAGACGGGCGTTCTTCTGCCGGTGATAATCTAACATCTGCCTCACATCCATTTTATAAATGTGATCGCCGCCAAATACACAGACATGTTCAGGATCCAGGCCGTGAATTAAATGCAGATTCTGATAAATTGCATCAGCCGTGCCCAGATACCAGTGTTTACCCGTTTGCATTTGCGCTGGTATCGGATCGATAAAACGATTGGTTAACCCGGTTACCCGCCACGCTCTGCTCAGGTGTTTCATTAAAGAATGTGATTTAAATTGTGTTATGACAAATATTTGCAACAGATCTGAATTAACAAAATTGTTCATTACAAAATCTATGATGCGATAGTTGCCACCGAACGGTACTGCTGGTTTAGCTCGAACGCCGGTTAAGGGCGCTAAGCGTGTACCCTCACCTCCGGCCAGGATCATCGTTAATACCCCGGACATAGAAACTCCCTGTTAAACATACTGAATGGTGTTGTATCAGACTGCAAAGCTAATACCACAATAGCAGCCAGAGCAGGCAAACGCCTAGCCGTCGAGACAAATAACGGCGCAGCTGCCGTTGAAAAGATAATACGAACGCAAGTCGGTGATATGACAAAGGCACCAATTTGGTGCCTTTGAACGCAAGAACGGGCCAAAACAGTGCAGTTAAGGCCGAATAATGTCGTTTATGTTGTTAAATGGCTGCCGCAAGTTCAGCGCCCTGACGAATCGCCCGTTTTGCATCCAATTCTGCAGCAACATCTGCCCCGCCAATCAAGTGCGGCTTTATACCACTTTGTTCCAAGCCACTCACCAGGGCGCGCAGCGGTTCCTGTCCAGCGCAAATAACCACATTATCCACATTAAGACAACGCTCCTCGCCACCAATTTCTACCCAAAGCCCATTGTCATCGACCTTGATGTAATTAACACCGGCTATCATCTCGACACCTTTTTTCTTCAGCGAAGCGCGGTGGATCCAACCTGTGGTTTTGCCAAGTCCGCCGCCCACTTTGCTGGTTTTGCGTTGTAACAAAAAGATTTTACGTTCGGCCGCTGCGGGCAACTCATCTGGCAGCAATGCACCCCGGCCAGCATAGCTCTTATCTATGCCCCACTCTTTTAACCAGGCGTCTGGTTGTAATGTTAATGAATGCGGCTCAGTCAAATACTCTGCTACATCGAAGCCAATACCACCAGCGCCAATAATTGCCACGGTTTTACCCACAGCTTTATGATCGCGTAATACGTCCAGATAGCTGAGCACTTTGCTATGGTCGCTACCGGCTAATCCGATATCGCGCGGCACTATACCGCTGGCCAGCACGACTTCGTCAAAACCACCAGCTTTTAAGCTCTCAGCGGTCTGCTCGCTGTTTAAAAACAGCTTTACTGCATGCAACTGCAACATACGGCCAAAATAGCGCAGTGTTTCATGAAACTCTTCTTTACCCGGGATTTGCTTCGCATAGTTAAACTGACCGCCAATCTGGTGTGCTTTATCAAATAAATGCACGTCATGGCCACGCTGTGCAGCGTATACGCTAAACGCCAACCCCGCCGGGCCCGCGCCTACCACGGCAATTTTTTTACGTGTCATCGCCGGAGTAAAGTTCAGTTCCGTTTCATAACAAGCTCTTGGGTTGACCAAACAACTGGCGCGTTTATTCTGAAACACATGATCCAGACATGCCTGATTACAGGCAATACAAGTGTTAATTAACTCCGCCTGATTAGCCGCTGCTTTATTCACAAACTCGGCGTCGGCCAGGAACGGCCGTGCCATGCATACCATATCAGCCTGGCCGTTGGCGATAATGTCTTCAGCCACCTGCGGATCATTAATCCGATTTGTCGCAATGACCGGGATCGATACTTCGGCTTTAACCCGTGCAGTGATCCAGCTAAACGCCGCGCGGGGCACCATGGTGCCGATAGTGGGCACCCGCGCTTCATGCCAGCCAATGCCGGTGTTAATCAGGCTGGCGCCGCTTGCAGCCACATCTTTTGCCAACGCAACGACCTCATCATAGCTATTGCCATCTTCAACTAAATCCAGCATCGACAGACGATAAATAATGATAAAATCTTCACCGCACATCTCACGTACTGCTTTGACAGTTTCGATGGCAAATCGGCAGCGGTTGGTAAAGCTACCGCCCCATTCATCCGTGCGCTGATTCGTACGCGCACAAATAAATTGATTGATCAGATAACCTTCAGAGCCCATGATTTCAACACCGTCATAACCGGCCTTTTTTGCCAGTTTAGCCGAGTGGGCGAAATCTTTTATCGTGTTGCGCACCTGACGCGCTGACATTTGCGCCGGTTTAAACGGTGTGATTGGCGATTTGATATTACTTGGCGCCACACTGAACGGATGATAACCATAACGGCCAGCATGTAATAACTGTAAGCAAATCTTTGCATCATGCTGATGGACAGCCTGTGTGACTTGTTTATGTTTGCCACTTTGCCACCAAAAACTCAGCTGGCTGCCAAAGGGAACCAGGTTACCCCTGAAGTTAGGGCTGATCCCGCCGGTAATAATCAGACCTACCCCGCCTTTAGCCCGTTCCGCATAGAACGCAGCGAGTTTATGAAATCCCTGCTTTTCTTCCTCCAGCCCAGTATGCATTGAACCCATAATGACGCGGTTTTTCAGCGTGGTGAAGCCTAAGTCCAGTGGTTGTAATAGTTTTTGGTATGCCACATCGCCCTCTCTGGTCGTACCTGTTGTTTGAGGCAAACTTTAGCTGCTTTAGCAATTGATAGCAAGCAATGGCTTTGATGCAAGTTGCTGTTACACATTTACTTACAAATTCCACTTAGCCTTTACCGGCAAATTGTTTAGCATACCAGCATGCACAAATTGTGATGTTAAAACAGGAAACTTCCATGACTGACAAAAAGCCCGGCGCGATCCGCCGGTTGTTTGGTGGCATAGGCCGCATTTACCGTGGCTTTCGTGCCGTAATTCTTAATTTACTGTTTATTGCTCTGGTCAGCATTATTGCGATATCGATATTTAGCGGTGACGATAAAGTCGAAGTGCCCGCCACGGCAGTTCTGGTGTTGAATCTGACCGGCGATCTGGTCGAGGAAAAACGCTGGACAGATCCAATAGCTAAAGCACTGAACGAAAGCCTTGGTGGACAAGAAGAAGCACCGGAAGTACTGGTAAGTGACGTAGTGACCGTGGTGGAAAAAGCCACTAAAGACAATCGTATCCAGGCAATGGTACTTGACTTATCCATGCTCAACCGCGGTTCACTGGATAAAATGCAGCTTATTGGCGATGCCATTGAAGATTTTAAAGCGGCCGGTAAGAAGGTGTTCGCATACGGCGGATTTTATGGCCAGACTCAATATTATCTGGCCAGCTATGCTGACGAAATCAGTTTAAGTCCGATGGGTGCCGTGTTGCTTGAAGGGTACGGTAGCTACCCGATGTATTACAAAAACGCGCTGGAAAAGTTGAAAATAAACACTCATGTTTTCCGGGTAGGTACTTACAAATCGGCAGTTGAACCATTTTTGCGCAATGATATGTCTGATGCAGCTAAAGAAGCAAATATTGCCTGGTTGACTGAATTGTGGTCTGATTTTAAAACGCAGGTAGCCGGCCGTCGTGGTTTCACGCCAGACAATTTTGATGAAACGTACGGCGCACTGTTGGAGAAACTGCAGGCAGCTAACGGCGATTTAAGCCAGTATGCGCTGAGT
>JBFKFH010000220.1:0-5367 GCA_041618685.1 Rheinheimera sp. | reverse complement strand
GAGCGGCATATTCCGTCGTTTATCAGCCGTTTAACCGGTATCAGCAATGCGATGGTGGCGGAAGCGCCCAAGTTTGCCGATATCGCCAGTGAGCTAAACGCGTTTTTACAAGGCGCCGTATTTGTCGCCCACAACGCCAAATTTGACTACGGTTTTATCCGCGCCGAACTGGCCCGCTGCGATATCACGCTC
Source organism: Rheinheimera sp. (assembly GCA_041618685.1). Lineage (GTDB taxonomy): Bacteria > Pseudomonadota > Gammaproteobacteria > Enterobacterales > Alteromonadaceae > Alishewanella. The sequence goes on along the minus strand of JBFKFH010000220.1, from coordinate 5,175 downwards.
GATATGCCGCAGCTTTGCACAGTGGTAAATATGCGCCGTTACTACCCCGGGCTGGCGTCTTATAGTCTGGGTAATCTGTGTAAAGAGTTCGGCATTAACCTGACCAACCACCACCGCGCATTAGCTGACGCCACCGCAACAGTGGAGTTGTTAAAGCTGATAAATGCCAGGCGTATCAGCGCGCAATAACTCTGCTGCGTTCCCGGCAAAAACACTTGTTTTCAGCGCACTGTTTTCTCTACTGAGTTTTTGAATAAACGGAGTCAATAAACGGGGTCAGATCAAAATCAACTTATCAATAAACGGGGTCAGATCAAAATCAACTTATGGGTGAGGCGTCAGGTTTGAACCTGCGGGGTCCGAGCTAATGGTTAATTTTCAAGCCGTTTACTGAATATGGCGTTGTCGCTATTAACCAGTAATAGCGACCCATTAGTTACGTTCTTACTTTGCTGTTTCTTCTGTTAAACGCTTTTGCAGCCGCTGCTTTACTGCCTGTGAATACACCACACAGCCGTTGGCATCTGTTAAACCCTCGCTGCTTTGCAGCCGGCTACGCATATTGCTGGCCGACGGGTGCGGCGTTAGCAGAATCTGGCACTCAAGCGCAGCCAGTTTATCCAGCCCGGCGCGGTAAGCTTTAAGGTAGCTAAGATGCTGGCTAAAGCGATAACTGTCGCTGCTAACCGGCGATAAGCTATCGGCATATACCAACACCTGACACTGCTGCGCTTCACAACTGGTCCACTGCCAGCTTAAAGCGCCCAGGGTATGCCCCGGCGTTGCCACAGGCATCAGGCTTAGCTTACCCAAGGTAACCCTTTGGCCTGCTGTAACCAGGCCGTCGACCCTTGCCGCTGGAAACGGCTGGTGCATGCCGGCCTGCGGATCGGCAGCCGCTACTACACCGCTGGTTAATACCGGCGCCGCTTCAGGCGATGCCAGCAATGTTGCGCCGCTTAATTGCTGCAGCTTTGCTAAACCGGCAACATGATCGAAGTGCTCGTGGCTGTGCAGCAGTAGTTTTACATCACGCAGTGAAAAGCCAAGCGTCTTGATATTGGCGGCTATAACCTCTGCACCCGCTGCAGTGGCACCATCGATCAGAATATGGCCGTCAGCACTGGTAATAAGAATAGCGCTGATGCCACAGGTGCCAACATAGTAGCTGTTGCCATAAATACGATACGGTGGCCCGGCTTTGTCCCAGTCATCCCAGTCGGTACAACGGTTCAGCCAGTCACTTGCCGCTGGGCTTTGTAGCGCTGCGGGGGCTGTACTGCAACCGCTAAGCACAGCAATACAACTTAATGTAATGAGCAATGAAAATTGACGAAATCTTTCGGCCAGCGCCATAACCCGTGCCTTGCGAATTGGCAGTATGTATCGAAGATACTTTGCCTGGGTAATATTGATGCGCTCAACATTAACGGGCTTTAATCCGTTTTACAACCAGTCGCAGGTAGTGGCAGGACAGAAGATTTATTGGGGCAGAACCAATTGTTATTGCAGTGCAATATCCTATACTCTGGCACGTTGCAGGCGGCAGCCCTCAGATGGTTAACAACCCCTAACAAGAGATAGCAGATGGCACAGCGTGAACGCGGTTTTTTCGGTTGGACATGGTTTGTCATTTGGCGTTTGTCGCTGGTGTTAATGCTGTGCCTGGCAGTATTGCTGTTGGTGCTTAGGTTTGTGCCGCCGCCGACATCGTCTTTTATGCTGCAAAGCCCGTATCCTGTGCGTCAGCACTGGGTGGATATTGATACCTTGCCGGCCCATCTGCCTTTGGCCTTTGTGGCGTCTGAAGATCAACGCTTTTTGCAGCACTTTGGTGTCGATTTGGCCGAAATTAAAAAAGCGCTGGCGCAATTTGATGATGGCGACGGCTTGCGCGGTGCCAGCACTATCAGCCAGCAGACGGCGAAGAATCTTTTGCTCTGGCCGGGGCGCAGCGCGGTGCGCAAAGGCCTGGAAGCAATGCTGGCGCTGAGCCTGGAACTAATTTGGGGTAAAAAACGTATCTTAGAAGTGTATGTAAACCTGGCGGAATTTGGCAAAGGCATTTATGGCGTAGAAGCGGCGAGCCAGCATTATTATGGCAAGTCAGCCCGCAACCTAACCGTTAACGAAGCCGCGCGGCTGGCGGTATTGTTGCCAAGCCCGCGTAAACGCGATCCGCGGGCGTTAACACCCTATCTTTCTCAGCGGGTAAGCTGGGTTGAACGGCAAATGCGGCAACTTGGCACGGGCTATTTAAAACCCATTCTTAATTAACCGCCACGGGTATTTGGTTACGTTAGCTAACGCACAGACTAGAGGGTGTGCCGGCGCTATCTTGACGCTTCACCCTGCAGTTATCGTGATGTGTATGTTAGGCCATAGCGCGGTGGTGCATCAGTTCTACTGTTCATAATGAACAACATAGTGTATTTCACTTACTATCAGGAGGCCTGTCATGGCTAGCCAGAAAGATCAAAGTGGCCGTCCGGCAATGGACGAAGAAAAGCGTAATAGCGGTAATAAAGAGCAGAAAAATCAGCAAAAACCCGACCAACCAAAGCCAAGTTTTAGTCCTGATAAAAATCAGCACTCAGGCTCGCACGGTCGTAATTCTTAGCGCTAATTAGCGTAATAAAAACTGCCTATTGAATAGTGGTATTAATCAGCTTAGCTGGTTAATACCTCATTCTTTCACAGGGTAACCTGCTGCCCCCGGCCACTGACTATCAGCGCTTTTATTTTGGCGAAGGGGGTAAGTACCAGTGCATTACCCAGCAATACCAGAGCAAAACCTGAAAAGGTATAACTGGTCCAGACAAAGTCTTCAAACAAGGTGCTTAACACCACCGCCACCAGTGGGAACAGTACAATGACGTAACTGGCTTTTTCCGGGCCCATGCCTTTTAGCAGGGCAAAGTAGGTGGCAAAGGCGATTACAGAACCGAACACGGCTAAATACAGCAGCGAAATAACATAGGCCGGTTCTGTGCTGAAGGTAAAAGATGTGCCGCTTAGCCACACCATTAACGCCAGTGCCACTGAGCCATATAACATGCCCCAGGCATTCACCTGCATAATGGGTAAGCCCGCGCGCGAATTGCGCACGCTAACCATATTACCTAAGGATGCACTGAGTGCGCTGCCCAGCACCAGCAGTAAACCAACCAGACTGGCGTTGGTCAGATCCAGCCCATCCAGATCGGGGTAAAACAGTACCACAATGCCAACGATACCCATCAGGGCGCCAAAATAGATGCGTTTAGCTACTGGTTTGCCAAAAAACAGCCGGGTGTTAACAATGTTCATCAGCAGCATAGTGGTAAAGGCGATTGCCGTCATGGCAGAAGTAAGGTGCTGCTGCGCCTGATAAATTAACAGGTAATTCAGCGCAAAATTCAGCAGTGCCAGCAATGCTATAAACAGATGGTTTTGCCAGGAGAATTGCATTGGCAAACGCCGCCACCAGCAAAATAGCCACATTAACAGGGCCGACAACGCAAAGCGGTAGGTGAGAGAGGCTTCTACGGCGACGTCACCTAACTGAAACTCAATGGCAAACCAGGTTGAACCCCAGATAATGACTGTAACCAGGTAAAGCAGAATATTTTGCATCGCACAGACGCCGCCAGAGCTAACAGAGGCGGCGATCATAATGCTTTAATAACAATCAGAACAGTAGTGGCCGTTAAAATAGCTGTGAACCCGGAGCTACGGGCGCGGAAATGCCTGCAATGCCAGTTGCGCCACCTGCTGCAATTGCTCTGTTGTGGCGCCACTATTTGCCTGAATAGCCATGCCTTGCAGCACAGTGCCGAGGTAACGTGCCAGGGTTTCAGCATCGACTGATGCCGGTAAATCGTGCTCCTGCTTGGCACGCTCAAACCGCTGCCGCAGCTTTTGCTGGCCTTCCAGCCGGCGCCTGATCAGTGCTTCTTTTACCGTAGCGGCCGCTTCGCTGCATGACAACGCGCCCTGAACCACAACACAACCCTGTGGATGGCTGTGGTCAGTCATGTTGGTTGCAGCACCATACAGCATATGTTCGGCCACCTGATAAGCAGTTGGTTTTTCCAACGCGGGTAAGAAAAACGCGCAGGGGCGGCTTTCGTATAATTCTATCGCTTTTAAAAACAGCTGTTCTTTATTGCCAAAGGCGGCATACAGGCTGGGTTTATTAATACCCATCGCTTCGGTCAGATCTGACAGCGATGTGCCGTCATAGCCTTTGCGCCAGAATACTTCCAGCGCTTTTTCCAGCGCAGTATTCATATCAAAAGCGCGGGGCCGGCCCACATTCTGTGTGCAACTTACTGCTGACATAGTTCAGCTCCTGCCTTAAAACGTGCTCATATAGTAAACAGCTAAATACCCCTTGTCCAGCAAGGGTTACTTACCATCCAGTACAAAAAGATGGCGCTAACAGTGTCTGAGACCACAAACCGTACGTGTTCGTTCAGCAAGTTCAGGTACTTCAGTTCACACGGCAGTGCCGTTGCTGTCGTCTTAGCACTAAATCAGCTGATATAGAAAAAATAACTTACCGTTCGGTACAAAAATAGATTGACTGTTTTTTGTTGTCCTATATATTTACCGACTGGTACATAATTGGCAAGTTTTATTTTGCGCAGTGTCGCAACAGTTAGAACAAAGGTGGAGAACATCGTCATGAGCGGAAAAAACACGGTTAGAACATTTATGTTAGGCAGTATTGCGGCTCTGGTGCTGGCAGCTTGCGGTAATCCGGAAGCCGCTGGCCAGGCGCAGGCGCCGGCCGCGCCGCAGGTGAGTGTGGCACAGGTAGTTTATGAACGTATTACCGAATGGGATGAATTTACCGGCCGGCTGCAGGCGCCACAAACCGTGGATTTAGTACCAAGAGTATCGGGCTATATTGAGCAGGTGCATTTTCAGGAAGGTGGCGTAGTCAATAAAGGCGACTTACTGCTGCAAATTGACCCGCGGCCATTTGCTGCTGACGTGGCACGGCTAAAAGCCGAGTTACAAAGCGCTCAAAGTGCAGCTGAGTTGGCAGCCAGTGAATACCAGCGCGCAGAAAAGCTCAGTGCACAGCGCGCCATATCAGCCGAAGTGCTGGATAGCCGTTTAGCACGCAAACAACAAACAGCTGCGGCGGTAGCGTCGGTAAAAGCGGCGTTGGAGCGGGCCGAGCTG
>JBFKFH010000219.1:0-5433 GCA_041618685.1 Rheinheimera sp. | reverse complement strand
TGCTATCTCATTAAAACAACGCAACCGGCGCTTGCACCGTTTGGCGATGACAGATGAACTGACTCAAATCGCCAATCGCCGGCGCATTATGATGCGAGCAGAGCAAGAACGGGTAAAAGCAATGGACACCGCTGCCGCCCTCAGCCTGCTTATTCTGGATCTCGATCATTTTAAACAGGTCAATGACCGCTATGGCCATGATACCGGCGATACGGTGTTACAGCAGCTCTGCCTTACGGTATCTGCCATGCTGCGTGAACAAGATCATTTCGGCCGTACCGGCGGTGAAGAGTTTTTAATTATCCTGCCGGATACTTCAACCGAACAGGCAGCTGTTATTGCCGAACGTCTGCGTCTGGCTGTCGCAGCTATCAGTTTTGCTGAACAACCGACACTCAGTATTACCTGTAGTATCGGTATCACTCAGTATCAGCCTGATGAAGCCTTAAATACCAGTCTGGCCCGCGCTGACGCGGCGCTCTATCAGGCAAAAGCGCAAGGCAGGAATAAAGTGTTAAGCCTCACCTAACACGACTTTAGTCTAATACCCTCTGCAAAAAGCATTTTGTACTATGCTTGGCTGAAATAAGCATAATTACGCCTACAGAGGACAGAAGATGAATGCCATTTTTTTGATGTTAATGGGGCTGGGCGCGATGGCGCTTGGGTACTTTGTCTATTCCAAGTTTATCTGCGAAAAAATTTTTAAAGTTGATCCAAAATTTCGTACGCCAGCCCATGAAATGCAGGATGGCATCGACTATGTGCCGACGAATAAATATATTCTCTGGGGGCATCATTTTACCTCTGTCGCAGGCGCAGCACCGATTATTGGCCCCGCCATCGCGGTTATTTGGGGCTGGGTGCCAGCTTTTCTCTGGGTGGTATTTGGTACCATTTTTTTTGCTGGCGTGCACGATGCCGGCGCTATCTGGGCCAGCGGCCGCAATAAAGCGAAATCGATTGGGGCGCTAACCGGCGATATCGTCGGTAGTCGTGCCCGCAGTATCTTTATGATTGTTATTTTCCTGGTGTTGCTGATGGTAAACGCGGTGTTTGCTGTGGTTATCTCCAGCCAGCTGATTAATTTCCCCAGCGCAACGGTGCCGGTATGGGGAGCCATCGTTGTGGCGCTGATCATTGGCCAACTGATTTACCGCAAGAACATGAGCTTATTGCTGGTTACTATAGTGGGTGTTGTTGCGCTGTATGCAATGATTTATATCGGCCCTATGCTGCCACTGTCACTGCCTGAAACAGTCGGGCCACTCAGTGACAACCAAAGCTGGATCCTTCTGCTGTTTGTCTATGCGGCTATCGCGTCGTTACTTCCGGTATGGATGCTATTGCAACCGCGTGATTACATTAACGGTATTCAGTTATTTATCGGCTTAATTCTGCTATACGGCGCCGTACTGATATCGGGCCCGGATGTGGTTGCGCCTGCCTTTAATAATGACGTGCCAGAAGGTACACCGTCACTTATCCCGCTGCTATTCGTCACCATTGCCTGCGGTGCTATCTCCGGCTTCCATGGTTTAGTCGCCAGCGGCACAACCTCTAAACAACTGGATAAAGAGCCTGATGTGCGTTTTGTTGGCTATTTTGGTGCGGTTGGCGAAGGCTCGTTAGCACTGGCTGCCATTATCGCTGCTACGGCGGGTTTTGCTACCCTGGCCGACTGGCAGGCAATTTACACCGGCTTTGGCAAAGGCGGTGTGTCTGCCTTTATTAATGGCGGTGCCAATATTCTGCAAGCCGGTGTCGGCTTAGACACCGTATTGTCGCAAACCCTGTTAACGGTAATGGTTGTGTTATTTGCCGGCACTACAATGGACACAGGTTTACGCCTGCAACGCTATATTTTTCAGGAATGGGGCGCAATTTATAACATCGGCTGGATGCAAAAAGCTGCGCCGGCCACCCTGCTGGCAGTAGGCTCCTGTTTATTACTGGCCTTTGGCGCAGGCGGAGACGGTTCTGGTGGCATGTTAATATGGCCGCTGTTTGGCACAACCAATCAGTTACTGGCGGGTCTTACCTTGCTGGTCATAACGGTAATGCTGGTCAAACTGCGCCGACCAATGTGGTATACGCTGGCGCCGCTTATTTTTCTGCTGGTCATGACGACACTCGGCCTGCTTATCCAATTAAAAAGCTTCTACGATAAAGCGGATTGGTTCCTGTTTAGTATGGATCTGGTGGTGCTGGTTGCCGCCATTCTGGTATCGCTGGAATGTGGCTCCGCCCTGACCCGGCAAATTAAGGCCAATAAAACCAGCGCGGCGCAGGAAAACGCATGAAGCTGCAGCAAGTAAAAGCCTGGTTTCAAAAAGCCAGCTTTTATGCCGAAGAAGCCTATAACGCGCCCTATCGCTCGGCGATAGCGCGCGCCAGACGTGAGCAGGATGACTTATTCATGTTGCTCATTTTTTCTGAAATGATGGGCGTGCCCAACCCGGCCAGTTATTACACACTGGAATTACAGCCACTGTTGCTCGAACGCTTTCATGACTGGCATGTCCGCGCCGGAATGGAACATTCACCACTGGATAATATTAAATGCTGTTAACCGATAAACGGGTTGTGCTGGTCGGAGGAAAAGGTGGTGTGGGTAAAACCACTACCTCCTCTGCGCTGGCCGTGCTGGCGAGCCAACGTGGGAAAAAAGTACTTTTAGTTTCAACCGATCCGGCGCACAGCCTCAGTGACGCCTTTGATCGCGACATTGGCGACAACATCACCCGCATAGCCGAAAACCTTGACGCGCTGGAGCTGGACCCCGATCGCGAAGTTGAACAGCATCTGGCCAGAGTAACCGCTCAGCTAAAGCGTTTTACCCGCCCCGACATGTTTGCAGAAATAGAACGCCAAATGCGTTTAACCCGGCAGTCGCCAGGCGCTCAAGAAGCCGCTATGCTGGAGCGTATTGCCAAGGTTATTGAACAGGGCTTGGCAGACTACGACTTAGTGATTTTTGACACCGCACCAACCGGCCATACGCTAAGATTACTCAGCTTGCCAGAAGCCATGGCCGCCTGGACACAGGGTCTATTAAATACGAATAAACGTGCAGAAAAATTGGGCGATGTATTAGGCCATTTAACCCCCAAAGCCGGCCGTGATGTTGACAACCCACTAGCCGACCCAAACGAGCACGCAACAACCGGTATGGATAGTCGCAATAAAGCCATTACCGAAACCTTACTGGCGCGTCAGCGCCTACTGCAGCGCACCCGTGAGGTGCTGACCGACAAAAGCTGCACCGCCCTATTGTTCGTGTTAACACCAGAAAAATTGCCGATACTCGAAACCGGCCGCGCCGTTCACAGCCTGCAACAGGAAAAATTGCCACTGGCAGGCTTGGTAGTAAACCGTATCTTGCCAGACAGCGCAGACGGCGAATTTCTTGCGGCCCGGCGCAACCAGGAAAAAGTACACCTGGCACAGATAGAACGCGATTTCTCCGCGCTGCCGCGCTACAAGGTGCCGTTACAAGCCACGGATATCCAGGGCTTTGCGGCATTGCAGCATATGGCCGCATTATTAGCTGACGCCGGGTTATAACCCGGCCCTTGGTCAGTGCTTAGCGTGCTACCCAATTTCGCTGCATCTCAAAATACAAAAAAGACGCAGACCAGGTAATTAGCACCAGGCCGGTTAATGACTCAATGCCGGTCAGGTAACGCAAATCCCCCAACGGTACGATATCGCCAAAGCCAACGGTGCTAAACACGGTAAAAGAAAAGTACGCGCAGTCCATCAGGCTACCATCAAAGTTGCCTCTCAGTTGCCCCCAACCGTCACTGTTGTGCATCAAATAATAGGCCGCGGCAAATAACCAAATCTCGACAACGTGTGCCACTAAAGCACCAAAAACACCAAATACAATGCGGTAATGGTGCTTAATCGTCATTTTAGGAATGTAATAAGACATGCGGAACAAAAAACTGTAATGCACTAACACAGCCACTGCCACTACCAGACCATTTATTAAAAACACTGCTATCATCAATTCCGGCCTTGTCAGAGTTATTATAAAACCGTCACGTCTGCCAATTTGACAACGTGTTTATCAGCGCGATACTACCAAACCAATTATTAAATCCACTTTGCCGGAAACGCCGAACAACATATCAGGATGCTCTTTTTTCTACTGCTGTTTTAATATCTACCAAATCTTGAACGATCACTTTGCTCAGAGATTTTTTCGCCATCCAGCCTGTCAGCAACCACATCAGCTTTGCGCCGAATGTTTGTGGCTGGGCGTTGAACGTCATCGTCAGACAGGTTCCGGTTTGCGTCGGCTCAAGCTGCATTCTTGATATGTAAATAGCACCGTGGCTCTCGGCTCGCGTTTGGTAAAACGAAGTCGAACAAGCATCGGTGATACACATCACCTCAACGGCATCACGCCCCATAAATTCACGGGTTTCTTTCCACTTCATGCCAGTAATTGTCGGCCCTGGGGCTGCCTCAATAATCTCAATGGCCTTGATGCCCGATATCACATTAACCGCGTTCTGAATATCTGAGATCACCGCCCATACCGCTGCAGGCGCGGCAACAATTTCAATTGATTCAGAGGTAAAATAAGCCATATTCGTTTTATCCTGTGATGCTGTGCATTCAAGTATGCCTGGGTTTTAAATCGAACCAGCCGGCATCGCAGATTCAGGCTCGATACCTAACTATAGAAGGTGTCTACGATCATGGGAAACTTGGGTACATAACTGCTCAAGAGCTGGTGCTTCTTGCTGCACCCGTGCTACTTGTTTTGCTAGCTATCTGACTACTGAGCCATGCAAAAACCCTCTGATTAACTTCTGGCATTATTGGCGAACTACATGCAGCCGCATAACTTAATATTGATGGTTCGCCTTGTTGAAACCTCAGAGTATGATCCATATTTTCAATGATATAGGTTTCAGTTTGGCCTTGGGATATGTTGCAGATTAAAAGCGTATCATCTGGATGGCATTGGAAGTCTTTTTGGCCACCAATGGCTAATATTGGGTGTGTATTATTTTTTAAAAAAGACGTTACGTCGTAATCAAACGTTTCTCTATAAAACTTTGTGCTTACCCGGGTAAACGAAACCCACATCCTGCTAGCTTTTGTCTTTTCAACCTTATCTCTAAGGTTTGTCATAGTCTTTAAAGGATCTTTGCTATAAAAAAACAATCGGGCCAACGCGCCTTTTATTCCCTTCATGCTATCCAGGTCGCGATTAAGCACCTCTGCATTCTTAATGGCGTCTTCAATAAAACTTCTTAGACTGGCGCAAAGCATCACAATGCCAGCAAGATTCGATCTTTTTACAACTATCTCTGGCGCGAGTACAGCCCCTTCGCTATGACCCAAAATATAGATCTGATTTGAGTCGATTTGACTGGATTTACTGCTTATAAAATCCACTGCAGCACAAGCATC
>JBFKFH010000218.1:0-5439 GCA_041618685.1 Rheinheimera sp. | reverse complement strand
TCGACTGCAGCCGGTTTATTACTGGCAATATCCTCAGCAGTAAGTCACGACTTAATTAAGGGGTCGATTAAACCGGACATCTCAGAGAAAGGTGAATTGCGTGCGGCCAGGATATCGATGGCGGTAGCCATTGTGATTGCTACCTGGCTCGGTATGAATCCCCCTGGTTTCGCCGCACAAACGGTCGCGCTGGCTTTCGGTATTGCTGCTGCGTCAATATTCCCGGCATTAATGATGGGCATATTCTCCAAACGCATCAATAACAAAGGCGCTATTGCCGGTATGCTGGCGGGCTTATTGTCCACGGTACTGTATATTTTCCTCTACCTGGGCTGGTTCTTTATTCCCGGCACCGCAACCTTTGCCAACACGCCGGACAACTGGCTATTCGGCTCGATGGGCTTTGGCATTTCGCCACTGTCATTCGGCGCCGTCGGTGCAATGATTAATTTCATTGTCGCCTTTGCCGTATCGTCGGCAACCGATGCCCCGCCACAGCATATCCAGGACCTGGTTGAAAGTGTGCGTTACCCCAAAGGCGCCGGTGCTGCCACCGGCCACTAGCGGCCAATTACCTTGCATCAGCTAGGATGCAAGGTAACATTAGCCAGACAGGCTTTCATGTTGAAAGCCTGTCTTATTCAGGATGTTATCTATGCTGTGGGAACTTATTGCTACTGTTATTGCGGGTATTGGCGCGGCCGGTATCGCATTGTTTATTCGCAAGCTGGCAAAAAACAAAGCACCTGCCTATTTAATTCCGGTATTTGCCGGCACGGCGATGCTGGCATTTCAAATTTACAGTGAATACAGCTGGTATCCGCATCAGGCTTCACGCTTACCAGAAGGTGTCGTTGTAGTCAAAACGGTTGAAGAGCAAGCGGTATGGCGGCCATGGAGTTATCTGCAGCCACAGATTTTACGGTTTATTGCCGCCGACGTTGCCAACATGTCGGCAAATAGCCACAACGCTGAGCTTAAATTAGTCGATTTATACTTTTTCTCCCGCCGCAGCCAGGCGCGTCGTGTGACCCAGGTTGTGCACTGCGGCCAATATGCCAGGGCCGACTTTACCGAGCAATTAGATTTGCCGCTGGATAACACACCGCTGTCAGCTGCCTGGCAAACGTTAAGCCCGGCCGATCCATTAATGCTGGTAGTATGCCAAAGCTAACGGCACGATTTGCGGGGTAACATATGGACATTACCGACGTCAGTCATTTTTTAGCAGGCACGACGCCTTTTAATCACCTAAGTGATGCAGCACTGTCCGCCCTATCAAGCCAGATAAAGGTGTATTACTTTAAAGCACATGACACCGTCGACATTAACAGTAATCGCTTGTTAATAGTTCGTACCGGCATTTTCAGCCTGTTCAGTGATAAGCAACAGCTACTGACAAAACTGCAAAACGGCGACTTTTATGGTTATCAGCAATTATTAACCGGCCTGACTGACAATGACACCCTAAGCTGTGACGAAGATGGTCTGGTGTACTGGTTGGATGCAGAGGCATTTCATCAGTGCCGTTTTCAGTATAAGAATGTCGATATTTTCTTCCAGCGCCTGTTTAGCCGCCGACTACACCAATATACCGAGCAACAGCATAGCTCACGTTTTACGCTGAAAATCAGTGACGTAGTGCAGCAACGTAAGGTTGCAATCCGGCCAGAACAAAGTGTGCAGGAGGCGGCGCGATTAATGTCTGAGCAGCGGGTGTCATCGCTGCTGGTTGAAGAACATGGCAAGCTGGTTGGTATCGTAACCGACCGTGATTTACGCAGCCGGGTATTGGCCACGGCCCTGCCAGCCAGCACGCAAATAAACCATATCATGACGCAGCAGCCCAAAAGCGTCGACCGCCATGCCTTTTTGTATGAAGCCGTACAACACATGAGTCAGCACAATATTCACCATCTGCCGGTGATGGATCAGGGCATTTGCTGCGGTATGTTAACGGCAACCGACGTGATGCGTAGTCAGCAAGACCACCCAGTGTACCTGATTGGTGAAATTCACCGTCAGACATCAGTCGACGGTCTGGAGCGTTGCAGCCAGCAAATAGCGGCACTGGCTATCACCCTTAGCAAGCAACAAGTGCCCGCACATGAAGCCGGCCACATAATTACCACCATTACCGATGCCCTGACTCAACGCTTGATCTATCTGGCACAACAACAACTCGGCGAAGCACCGTGTGTATTCAGTTGGCTGGCATTTGGCTCGCAAGCCAGAATGGATCAAAGTTTAAACTCGGATCAGGACAATGCATTGTTACTGGAAAAACAACCAACCGGTGAGGTTGAGCACTATTTTTCCGCACTGGCTGAGTTTGTCTGCCACGGTTTAGCGCAATGCGGCATAATTTTGTGTCCGGGCAACATTATGGCGATGAACCCAGAGCTGCGCTTAAGTTTAAAAGGCTGGTCTGGTCGTTTTGCCCGCTGGATAGCGACACCAACACCGGATGCGCTGCTCAAAGCCAGTATCTTTTTCGACATGCGTATTATTGCCGGTAGTAAAGGGCTGTTTAATGCATTACAACAGGACATTTTACAGCGCACAGCGTCTGCCCCATTGTTTTTATATCACCTGGCGCAGGCTGCGCTGCAACGCACTGCACCGTTAGGGTTATTTAAAAATTTTATTCTGGAGCAGGATGGTAAACACAAAAAAGGCCTGGATCTGAAAAAGCGCGGCCTTAGTCTGATCACCGATCTGGTGCGGGTTTATACCCTATCAGCCGGCATCAATGCGGTTAATACCCGCCAACGTCTGCAACAGCTTGCTACTGCAGGTGTGCTGGACGCTAAGTACGCCCAAAACATCAATGATGCTTTTGATTTATTAGCCCGTTTACGCTGGGAAAAACATCAGCAGGATTTGCGGCACGGCCATGATGTAACCAACTTGCTTGACCCCGGCGATGTGTCGGGCTTAGCCAGACATCAGCTAAAAGACAGTTTTGCCGTGATTAATGAAGCGCAAAGCCGGCTTAAACAGCGTTTTTGCCGGGATATGTGACAATGTTCAACTGGTTACGGCGCAACAATGCCGCGCTTAGCGCTGTGGTTAGCCAATTTAGCGCCACCCCCTGTCAGCCTGCCACCACCCCGGTACAACACGGCCATTTTCTCGCTATTGATCTGGAGCTGACCGGGTTAAACCCACGGCGCGATCATATTGTCAGTGTTGGCTGGGTTCCGATCCGTGGCCAGGAAATCATTTTGGCCGATGCACGGCATTATTTGATCAACAGCCCGGCAAGCGTCGGGCAAAGCGCTATTTACCATGGCCTGCATGATCACCAATTAACAAGCGGCCATGATTTAACTGACATTCTGACCAAGCTGCTAACGCAATACGCCGGTTATGTGCTGGTGGCGCACCATAGTAAACTTGATGAGCAATTTTTACGCATGGGTTGCCAGCGCAGCTTTGCTAAAACACCACGCTTTACCTTTATTGATACCCTGCAAATGGAGTGGCAGCGTCTGTTACGACAGGGCAAGGTGGTAAAACATGATGCCTTAACCCTGCCTAATTGCCTACAGCGCCATGGTTTACCGCCAATGCCACACCACCATGCACTGGAAGATGCCTACAGCTGCGCCCTGCTGCTACTGAGCCAACTGAAACTTGGCGGCAACACGATGACACTGGCCGATTTGTATCTGCTGTCACGCTAAACTGCTTTTTGCATATACTTCGCTTCTTGCCCGGTATAGCTTTGCAGTGCCCGTTGCGATACCTCATCAGTTAGCGTTACCACACTAAAACCATGCCTTTGCCAAAAAGGTACCGAGCCCTGCACAGCAACCAGCGCTAAACGCGTTAAGCCCTCAGCATTGGCATAACGCCAAGCCTGGCACAGCAACTGTTGTGCCAGCCCCTGCCCTCTGGCTGCAGCTGAGACCGCCATATCATGCAGGTAAAGCACATCGGCATTGTTGTAGTGTTTAAACGCGCTGCCAAGTGGGGCAACATTGCCATTTTTTGCTGGATAGCTAAGTAAATACGCCAATACGGTGCCGTTTACATGCTGTGCCACCCAGCAACTGTTGGGCTGTGCAGTTAAGCGCTGCGACAACAACGCTGGTGCCTCATACAGCGCTTCGCTGTAGCAGCTATCCTGGATCTGTACTACTGCGTTCAAATCGCCTGCGGTCATTAATCTGATATTAATGCTCATTCTGACGACTCAGTAACCAACTTAATAACCCGGCACGGGTTGCCCGCGGCCACCACAGCGGCAGGAATATCTTTGCTAACCACACTACCGGCTGCAATTACACTGCCTTTGCCAATGGTTACACCCGGTAAAATGATGGCACCACCACCTATCCAGACGTCATCGCCGATATTTACTGGCTTGGCCTGCTCCACAAGTTTTCGCCGCGCTGTCGCATTTATCGGGTGGTTTACGGTATAAATTTGCACCGCGGGGCCCAAAAACACGTTACTGCCAATTAGAACCGGCGCCACATCCAGCACCACACAGTTAAAGTTAAAAAAAACTTTACTGCCGGTTTTAATGTTGTAGCCATAGTCACAATAAAAAGGTGGCTCTACATAAAAATGCTTGCCAGTGTTGGGCAGCCACTGCTTTAACAACTGCCTGCGCTGCTCCTCATCATCTGGCGCACTGTGGTTAAACTGATGCTGCAGCTTACGGGCTGCCAAGCGCTCAGCGCTAAGCTCGCGATCCAGCGGGTTATACCAGTCACCCGCCAGCATTTTGTGTTTTTCGGTTGGCATTATCCTGCTCTTTATAAATCAGCCAAATTAGATGTTTGAACCAGAAGCCTTTGGCTTTTGCGAAAATGCTTCCAAAAGCGCGCTGTGCGTTGCAGCCCCACTACAAAAAGCAAAATTGACAGCATCGATAGCCCGAACATGGCAAACGGAGCTTTATCAAAAAGTGCTGCATAGCCTGCTAAAGCAACCATAACACCGTGAAAAAAATGCTGTTGCATGGTTTTACTGAACTCACACTAAAGTCTCCTGCATGGTAACGCCTTTAGCAGCTGCCGAACAAAAGGAGATCCAGCCACAGCGTGTTTTTGCTGCGGCTCTGTTGGCTAAACTTGTTAAGCACTGATTATAACTTCATAGTCTGCCTGGCCATTCTCGCCAGACTTGAACGAGCCAGTACCAGATATACCTGCAAGCTCTCCTCTTCCTGATTTCGGCACAATTGAAAAGCTGCTACTTGCAACACCAGATTCAAATGTTCCGGTATGCTGAATTACAAAACTACCCGATTTACCGTTAATTGAACCTGATACGGTTTCAAAGCCAACAAACACAGCTGAACCATCAGGTTGATATGACATTAGGTATTGAAGCTCACTTGCCCCCTTTATATCACCATTATAGTTTTGAGCAATTTTGGCATGACTTTGCTTGGAACCATCGTCGTTTTCAGAATATGGAGTT
>JBFKFH010000217.1:0-5480 GCA_041618685.1 Rheinheimera sp. | reverse complement strand
TGGGTGGCTTGGGCGGTATGATGTAAACCGTAAGTGCTTGCTTACCTTAAAACCCCGGCTTAATGCCGGGGTTTTATTTTGGTGGGTAAAAATGACATCAGATTGCACGTGGATACAATTTTATACAAAACTACTGCGCCGCAACGGCCTGGCCGGCGCTATAGTTAGCATGTTGATTAAACTTATTGCTGATAAACTGCTCTAACAGCAATGGCAGCGCTAATTGCGTTATCAGAAACAGGAGAATTGTTATGCGTAAGCTTATATTATTGTGCGGTTTTTCCGCGCTGACCTGCACAGCCGTGCAGGCGGGCGATGTAACAGTGCAGTGGCAGGAGCCGGAAAAGTTTACCGATATCCGTCCTGCTAATGACAGCCGCAGTAAGTATCGCGACCGTGTGATGCAGAAGTTTGATGGTTTCTTCAATGAGATGGCAGCAAAACTACCCGACGGCTACCGCTGGCAGGTTACGGTTACCGATATCGATTTAGCCGGTGATGTAGATTATTTCATTGGTGGGGCGGGCAATGCATTGCGTGTTGTCAAAGAGATCCATTCGCCGGCAATTAAATTTTCCTATGTCCTGCGCGATAATCATGGTGAAGAGATTGCTAACGCAGACGAAAAACTGCGTGACATGTCGTTTATGCATAGCTTGCATTCGGTCAGCGTCAATGAAGAATTTCATTATGAAAAGCAGATGCTGCAGGACTGGTTTAGCAAGGTGCTGCAACCTAAAGTTGAGCAGTATGCCAAAGCATTGCCTAAAGTGAGTAACGGTTAAACCTTAAAGCAGGCTGGCAATCTGCCGGTAGATATCAAGTGCCTGTTGCCGGCTGAGCTGTCCGGCAGTGGCTGCGCGGCCAATGCTACTGCTTACCCTGACAAACTCGCGCTGTGGGCTGCCCACTTCAGTATCCGCGCGGTTTGCTGCTTGTCCATCGAAGCCAAATGCCGCAGTGGAGCTGTCTTGCGGCGTACTTCGGTTTCGCTGCGGTACTTGTTCTGCTGTGACACGTTGAATGCCGGGCGTCACGGCGGCGTTTATTGCAGACATATTCACCTCCAATAATCTGTTTAGACTAGTGGAACGACTGCACGGCGTTAGATTATCTTGTCACCAAAATTACGTTGTTATTTTATTTCGTTATAACGCTGCGAAATTCAGCCAATGTGGTGTGCAGCTGCTTTAGTTGCTGTACTACACGTTGCAATGTGGCGGTATTAAATTGCTGGCTGTGGCGCATTGCGGCAACTTGTTCTGCAGTTTCAGCAAGGTAGGGCATAAAACGGTTGCTGGATGCCTGAAACAATTTGCTGTTGGCAAAAATGCGCTGATGTTTGGCCTGGCCCTGTTGCTGCAAATTGTCCAGTACGGCGTCAGCGTCTAACGCTTTGCGATACAGTTCTTTTAAATTGTCGTCGAGTTGGCTGAGTAAGTTGTCCATAAAGCGGCTTAACAGAAAAACGTTGCCGTATTATGCCATAACGTGAGTCGCTGTTCAGCATAGTGCGCGTTATTCTGCGGTACAAAGTATTTTTTGTCCTGGTCATTCCTTTGATAAACGTTTTGTTATATTATCTCGTTTGTCCAACGGCCACTGTCAGAGTGAATATTGTGTTAGCAACGGTCAGAAATGTGTTTGATAAAGTCGGTATAACGGTGACATCGCTGTGTGCGATCCACTGCATTATGCTGCCTGTCATTCTGCCGGTTCTGCCATTGTTAGGCCTTAGCGCGGTGCATAATCATGCATTTGAGCGTATTGTGCTGCTCATTACTATGGTTTTAGGCTTCATTACGCTATTCATTGGCTTTCATCGCTACCATCGCAAATTATACCCGTTCTATTCGCTGTTTCTCGGCGGCTTTATTTACTGGCAAAAAGACGCATGGGGCGCTGAGTTTGAGCACACCGTGTTGATGGTGGGAGCCGCACTGGTGGTGCTGGCACATATAATGAACATTCGATTATGTAATAGCTGTAATAGCTGCGAAGACGAACATTAAAAAATCCCGCGATAGCGGGATTTTTGCTTCTGAACATATGCTTTTGTATTGGCTATCGATAGATAATTAAGTGTTTATTAACAGTTGGCGGCTGCGGGCCGGATAGTTAGTAAAAATACCGTCGACACCGTATTGCTGCAATCGCGCAATATCGTCTGCCTGATCTACAGTATAAACATACACCTTTAAGCCGCGCGCCTTGGCATCGTTAACAAACGCCTGATTAATAAAGCTAACATCGCAGTTAACTGCGTACGCTTTTAATTCCGCTGCAAAGCGGGCATGGTCTATAGGTAACGATGCCGTTAGGGCTCCCAGCCTGAGATCCGGCCGCGCTTGCTGTATTGCGACAAGTAAATGATGATTAAAAGAAGATATCAACAGTTGCAGACAATTAAAGCCAAGCTGCTGTTCAGCTTTTTGCAGTAATGCCAGCAGTAAGGGGGCGGTATTTTCACCCTTTAATTCTATGTTCAGCCAGACTTTATTCTGTACACACTGCAATACTTGCCACAGTGTGGGAATACGCTCGCCGCGACCGGCATCCAGTTGCTGCAACTGTTTTAAATTGTGCTGATATATACTGCCGCTACCGTTGGTCGTGCGCGCCAAATGGTGATCATGAATGACAATCAGCTCGTTTTGTACGGCAAATACATCAATTTCAATGGCATCGGCGCGTTGCACCATTGCTTGCTCGATGGCAAGCAAGGTATTTTCGGGATAGTCACCACTGGCACCACGATGAGCGATGATCTGCATGTTAGTTTATTTCAGCGAATGGCGCGCCCATCCGTGTTACTGCGCCAGCATGCTGACCGTCTAAAAAGCGTAGTTTATTGGCGGGGAAGGCCAATACGACAGTAGAGCCGAGCTTGAAACGGCCCATTTCGGCACCTTTTTCTAATGTAATGGCGTTTTTGCCATGCGCCGGATAGGTCCAGCGGAATACATGCTTGCCGGCAGGCGGTGTTACGGTGCCGGCCCAAACTGTTTCAATGCTGGCAACGATCGTGGCACCAACCAATACCAGCGCCATTGGGCCCAGCTCAGTATCAAATATTGTTACGACACGTTCGTTGCGGGCAAATAAATCAGGCACATTTGCCGCGGTTAACGGGTTTACCGAAAATAAATCGCCCGGTACATAGATCATCTGGCGCAGCGTGCCGCTCACTGGCATATGAATACGGTGATAGTCTTTTGGCGCCAGATAAATGGTGGCAAAGTCGCCACCGATAAACGGGTCAGCAGTGGCAATATCGCCGCCTAATAACGCTTGCAGGGAGTAACTATGGTTCTTAGCCTGTACTAACTGGCCGTGTTCAATGGGCCCCAGCTGACTGATACAGCCATCAACCGGATGGGCAACAATATTGGTCTCGGTTGCCAGAGGTCGAATGCCCTCTTTAAGCGGCCGGGTAAAAAACTCATTAAAGCTGGCGTAATCCTGGGCCCGTTCAAATTTTGCTTCGGCCATATTGATGCCATAAGCGTTGATAAAGCGGTTAATTAAAAAATGACTAAACCAGCCGAGCTTGGCAGCGGCCAGTTTACCCACCAAACGGGAAATTAAATGCTTGGGCATCAGGTATTGCAGGGTAATTTTCAAATTATCCATGTTGTTCTCAGTTAAATGTGGGCTTGAGCACCGGGTTAAAAATGATTGGGTTTATCCTGAGCCATACTGGCGAGGATTTTTAAGTAACTGTCATAACGTGCCTGGCTGATGTCGCCGGCTGCGACAGCATGTTGAATGGCACAGCCGGGGTCCGCAATATGCTTACAGTCGCGAAATTTACAGCGGCCCAGCCAGGGGGTAAACTCGGTAAATCCCTGGGTGACTTCCTCTGCGGATAAATGCCACAGCGCAAATTCGCGAATACCTGGTGAGTCAATTAAATCACCGCCATCAGGCAAGTGATACAAGCGTGACACTGTGGTTGTGTGTTGACCCAGACCAGAGCTTACTGATACTTCCTGTGTATGTGCCGCTAAACCAGGCATCAGGCTGTTCATTAACGAAGATTTACCAACACCGGACTGACCTACAAAAATGCTGGTACCACTGTGTAGATAGTCGAGTAATTGCTGCATGCCAGCTGTTGTTTTGGCACTCACCATTAAAAAGTCATAGCCTAAATCACGGTACAGTGCCAATTGTTGTTCTACATCCGCCAGCTCTGTCGCGCTGAGTAAATCCACTTTATTAATCACCAGTAACGGCTTGATACCGGTTATTTCGGCGGCAACCAGATAACGGTCAATAATGTTTAACGACAACGCAGGCAAAATAGCAGAGACGATAATCATCAGGTCAATGTTGGCAGCAACTGGTTTTAAACCGTCGTAAAAATCCGGCCGCAATAATACTGAGCTGCGCTCCTCTACTGCATCAATAACACCATCAATACCGCCGGTTGGTTGTAACGAACGGCGCCATACCACACGGTCGCCGGTAACCAGCGACGCGACTGAGCGGCGCATATTGCAGCGTACAACTACGCCGTTGCTGTCTTCGACATCGGCATGTTGGCCAAAGCGGCTTAATACCAAGCCTGTTTCTACCGCGGCAAAGCTTGCATCATCAACGGCTTCAACGCCTTTATTTTTCGCAACGCGCAGGCGTTTACTGGCGTTGTCGACAATCCGCTGTTGCTGGCGCTGGGTAAGATGTTTTTTCTTTGTCACTGCTGCTGTTTTCGCTCTGATGTAAAGGTTGCTATTACTGCTACGCTTAGGAAGTGTATGATACCCGTATTCTGTAAATGAACAAAGCAGCTTGCTGCGTAAGGGTTTTTAATGAACGTAAATGACAATAATCTGATCTGGATTGACCTGGAAATGACCGGCCTGGAGCCAAAAACAGATGTCATTCTGGAAATGGCAACCATTGTAACCGACAGCCAGTTAAATATTCTGGCTGAAGGGCCGGTATTCGCGATTAAGCAGCCGGATGACGTGCTGGATAATATGAGTGCCTGGTGTGTAGAGCAGCATGGCAAGAGTGGTTTAACCGCACGTTGTCGTGCCAGTGCTGTCAGCCTGGCGGATGCGGAACAGCAAACTATCGCCTTTTTACAGCAGTACGTCAGCGCGGGTAAATCACCGATGTGCGGTAACAGCATTGGTCAGGACCGACGTTTTCTGGTGGAGTACGCGCCAAACTTAGAAGCCTTTTTCCATTACCGTAATCTGGACGTCAGTACTGTAAAAGAATTAGCGCGGCGCTGGCATCCGGACGTTATCAAAAAAGTGCAAAAAGCCGGCAGTCATTTAGCGCTGGATGACATTCGTGAGTCAATTGCTGAATTAGTGACCTATCGCGAGCATTTTTTTAAATTACCGCAATAAAGTGCTTGCATAAGCCGACTGATTTTGTAAAATGCGCGCCATCACGACGTAACAACGTTGCCTGATGCGAGTATAGCTCAGCTGGTAGAGCGCGACCTTGCCAAGGTCGAGGTC
>JBFKFH010000216.1:0-5483 GCA_041618685.1 Rheinheimera sp. | reverse complement strand
GTGATTAACGGCAGAAAGATACCTAACAGCCGGTAGAGTGTCGGGCTGGTTTTATGCACTACCATCTCAGTGAACTGCACAACAACCGCGATAACCAAAATAAAAGCTAAGGTACGCAGATAGAGTAAATCCAATGGCGCAAGCAGATAATGATCAATAAGGTAGCTGCACAATGAGGCTAACGTCAGAACGAAGGTGGTTGCCAGCGACATACCGATAGCGGTTTCCAGTTTGCCCGAGACCCCCATGAAGGGGCACAAGCCGAGAAACTTTACCAGTACGAAATTGTTCACCAGTACGGTACTGATTAACAACAGCAGAAATTCAGTCATCGTATCGCTCAGGGAAAAATAAGGGCCATATTATGCAATTAAGCCGCAGCAGACACAACCGGATAAAATATGAGGTTATAGCAGCTGCATTATGCAATGCAGCTTTGCTGTTAGTTTAAAGTGCGGCGGGTTTGCCGACATAGTATCCCTGGTTACCATCAATAAATAATGATTCCAGCATGTGTTTTTCTTCCTGTGTTTCGACGCTTTCGGCAAATACACCGACCCCGATGCGATGTGCCAGGTCAATCATCAGACGCATAAAGTACTGATTGTTTTTATCTTCATTGATATGCCGGGTGTAGCTGCCATCCATTTTAACGTAATCAGGCTTCAGATCACGGAAGAATTTAAATGACGTAATACCGACGCCAAACTTCTCTACTGTTACCCGGGCACCGGCTCGGTGAGCCATATCAATAAAGCGTTTACTGGTTTTCAGGTTTTGCTGTAAGCCAAACTCGGTAACTTCAAAAATCAGTTTGGCCGCAATGTGCGCATCTTTTAATAACCGGCGCTCCAGCCAAATAATAAACTGGTCGTCATGAACACAGCGCGCCGATAAATTTAAGCCAAAATATTGATCTTGAAGGTTTTTGTTTTTAATCGTGGTCAATGCAGTTTCAATAATAAGCCGGTCTACTGCAATAATGCGATCTAACTTTTCTGCCATCGCTAAAAATGATGCGGTAGGTAGAATCTGACCCTCCTGGGTTTTAAAGCGCACCAAAATTTCAGAGTATGCTTTAGCAGAACGGCTTGATGGCTGAATAAGTTGCGCCAGCAGGCTGATGCGGTGATTGGTCAGTACATCATCAATGACATTTCGCCAGTTTTGATTGCCATAGCCACCGGTGGACATCTCTAGTCCGGCAGACTCTTTTTGCAGATGCCAGGCATTAGGCTGCTTGGTTTGCGCCAGGCTGATAGAGGTGTCGGCTATTGCCAGTAATTCTCCTAACGCCCTACCTGATTCATAACTGACCAGGCCCGTGTAAGCAACCGAGTCCAGCTCAGCCGTTTTTTGATATTCGTTAAAGCGGCTTTGTAACTGCAGGGCAAAATTTTCCGCCTCTTTGGGGGTTACGCGTGGCAGCAAAATACCAAAGTCAGAGCTATTTAGTCGGTAAATTCTGTGGTCTTTATAGGTTCCACAAAGTTTTTTCACTAACTCTGCAACTTCCTGTACATAACTATCACCTTCCTGAAAACCACGGGTTTGGTTCAACGTTTGTAATTCTGTACAACGGGTGATGGCAAAGACACCGAAATCGTTATTGTCGCTCTGGCGAATATTTTCTTCGTAATACTGCACAAAGCGATTGCGGTTTGGCAAACCAGTGACCGTATCTTTATAGGCTTCTTCGGCAATTTGATGGGCATTGGATGCCATTTCGTTGTACTGAGCACGGGTATAATTTGCCAGTTTTTGCAAGGCAGTATTAATGTCTGAAAATTCAGGTGGTATTTTCTGCCAGTCCGGCTCAGCTTTTTCCGGGTCTTGAATAAAGCGATCAATCAGCTCGTTAATGGCGGCAGTCGTGCGTCGATAACTGCGGTTGATGCTGTTTTTACTGAGTAATATTGGCAGCCACCCCAGAATAAAAGGCAGTAATATCAGCATCAATAACATCAACTGAAATTGCTGTAAGCGGGCGCTAAAATCAAGTTGATAACTCAACTGAATATTTTGTTCTTCATTGCGCAGGGTTTGTTGTTTAAATTCAGTGCCGAACAGTTGCAGTAACATGGTGCCTATTGGCGCTTTATTACCACTTAGGTTTTGCTCATGCAGGATCGTACCATCCAACTGGCTGACACGCAGACTTTTCAAGTTAAAGCTGCGATCGAGCTGACGACTTAATATTTTGCCGTCGCCGGTAATGTGATGCGTCAGGATTTGCTCAATGGCTGTTTTGGCATTGTCCTGAGTAGTGTTGAGCTGTTGTTGGGTGTATAGCACCAATATAATCAGCGACGCTACAGCCAAAACCAAGGCTGATAACAATTGACTGATAAGCAGAGTACGCAATATTCTCATAAGCAGTGACCACCAGACATAACTAGTTTCCTTGTCCTAACGCTTAATATAGTTTTAGGCGCGCGCAATAGAAAGCTAATTAAATCAAAAAAATAGTGATAAATATACAAATTAAAACAGGAGGGCACAAAAATCGCACCATATAGATGGCTCCCCAGACTGGACTCGAACCAGTGACCTACGGATTAACAGTCCGCCGCTCTAACCAACTGAGCTACTAGGGAATTGAAAACTATACATCAGGAGTTTGGCTCCCCAGACTGGACTCGAACCAGTGACCTACGGATTAACAGTCCGCCGCTCTAACCAACTGAGCTACTAGGGAACAGCATTCAACGGGGCGCAATACTAATGCCAGCCATATCGACTGTCAACACTTTGCCACCGTGATTTTAGCGAACTAGCATCACTTGCGTAATGTTTGAACAAAGCGTGCTTTTAGCCGGCAACTTTTGTGGAAAAAATCTGCAGGAGGCTGGCAAAAATCAGTTGTCGACAAGACAAGCTATAGTACGCGCGCCTTACACAGACTTACCCACAGATTCTGTGGATAAGTCTGTGTATGGACGGGGAGTTAACTGGGGGAAGGCTTGAGCCTATTGGTTTTCCCGCGCGTCAAGCTACTTGCGACGAAAATATATTCATATATAAAACAATAAGTTAAGTATCTCTTGTGGTTTGCTAAATGTCCGAATACTGGCACGGATTAAGCACGCTGGAATTGTGAACTATTTTACACAATCAAACGTTTCAGGACGAAATACCTTGGAAAATGCGGTAAAAACGGCAAATCAGCATAGTCTGGGTCGGATGTTTTCACTACAATGGCAATACTTCGGAGCCAGCCTGTATTTATGACTACTGCTAAAAACGCTTATTTACTAACCAAAGACGATATCCAATCTACTATGTTGGCGATGACATTGCCGATGCTGGTTGGCATGATCACGCTGATGACCTTCAACCTGGTCGATACATTCTTTATCAGCATGTTGGGTACTGTTCAGCTTGCTGCAATTAGTTTTACTTTCCCGGTAACATTTTCGCTGATCAGTCTGGCAATCGGGTTAAGTATTGGTACTTCGGCTGTTATAGCCAAAGCACTGGGTGCTGGCCGTTTAACCGAAGCCCGTACCGACGGGCAGGTAGCACTATGGTTGTCCGCTGCCATGGCTGGCGTATTAGCAATTGTAGGGTATTGGTGTACTGTGCCTTTATTTACCGCATTGGGTGCAGGAAGCGAAGTGTTGTTGTTTATTCGCCAGTATATGGATATCTGGTTTTGCGGTGCAATATTGCTGGTTTTACCGATGGTAGGAAATGCGATATTACGTGCCGCCGGTGATACCCGTACACCAAGTATTATTATGGCCAGCTCAGGCCTGGTTAATGCAGTGCTGGATCCGATACTGATTTTTGGTGTTGGACCTTTGCCTGCATTGGGAATGCAAGGTGCTGCTGTTGCAACGCTGATCTCCTGGGGCGTGGGTTCAATATTAATATTAACGCTGTTAATCCGTCGTGATTTAATCACCGTGGGTTGGGTAGAACTGCCGCTATTGCGCAGTGTGTGCCGTAAGATTTTGCGAATTGGTTTACCCGCTGCAGGGGCGAATATGTTAACACCGTTGGCAATGGCAGTGCTGACAGCCATTATGGCAAGTTATGGTGCCGCAGCCGTTGCTGCATTTGGTGTAGGTGCCAGATTGGAAAGTATTGCCTGCCTGGTCGTGCTGGCGCTGTCTATGACTTTGCCACCATTTGTCAGCCAGAACTTTGGTGCCGGTTTAATGCAGCGGGTGCAACAGGCTTATCGTTTATGTGCCCGTTTCGTGTTGTTGTGGCAGTTTGGTGTTTACTTGTTACTGGCTGTGCTGGCATTACCGTTAGCCAGGCTGTTTAGCAATGAACCACAGGTAATCAGCATTATCTGTCAGTTTCTGTGGATAGTGCCGCTGGCTTATGGCTTACAAGGCATTACTATTTTAACCAATTCTTCTTTTAATGCGCTGCATCAACCTGGCAGCGCATTAATTCTCAGTGTGATCCGGCTGTTTGTATTTTATGTGCCTTTTGCTTGGCTGGGCGGCAGGTTATATGGCATCCCGGGTTTGTTCGCCGGATGCGTACTGGCCAATATTTGTACCGCCGCGCTGGCCTGGACTTGGTTTAACCGGGCTGTGCAGCGCCCAATAGAGGAAGCCGTAATATGAGCCGCGTGTTTGAGCTGGTGTCGCATTATCAGCCTGCCGGAGATCAGCCTCAGGCAATAGATAAGCTGGTTGACGGGTTGGGATCCGGTCTGGCACATCAAACCTTACTGGGTGTGACCGGTTCAGGTAAAACTTTTACCATGGCGAATATCATCGCAAGGGTAGACCGGCCAACGCTGATTATGGCGCACAACAAGACGTTGGCGGCGCAGCTATACGGTGAAATGAAAGAGTTCTTCCCGCACAATGCGGTAGAGTATTTTGTCTCCTACTATGATTATTATCAGCCTGAAGCTTATGTGCCTTCAACCGACACCTTTATTGAGAAAGACGCCTCTATAAATGAACACATAGAGCAAATGCGGCTTTCGGCTACCAAAGCACTGATGGAGCGCCGCGATGTTGTTATTATTGCCTCGGTATCGGCAATATATGGCCTGGGCGATCCTGAGTCCTATATGAAAATGCTGTTGCATTTGAAAGTCGGCGATATTGTTGATCAGCGTTTTGTCCTGCGCCGCCTGGCTGAGCTGCAATACAGCCGCAATGATGTTGAGTTTCAGCGTGCAACCTATCGTGTGCGTGGCGATGTTATCGATATTTTTCCGGCGGAATCGGACGATATCGCAGTGCGGGTCGAACTGTTTGATGAAGAGATTGAACGGCTCAGTATTTTTGATCCACTGACCGGCGCGGTGGAGAAGGTGGTTACCCGCTATACCATTTATCCGAAAACACACTATGTCACGCCACGTGAAAAAATCCTCGCTGCCGTTGATAAAATTAAAGCCGAGCTGAAACAGCGCCGCGCAGAGCTGCTTGAAAACAATAAGTTGGTGGAAGAACAGCGCTTAAGCCAGCGCACCTTGTTTGATATAGAGATGATGATAGAGCTGG
>JBFKFH010000215.1:0-5539 GCA_041618685.1 Rheinheimera sp. | reverse complement strand
GGTCATTTGGATCGAGGAAGATATCCAACTGTGCCTGGTAAAGGTCTTTTTCATTGGGAGTATTGGCCGCTACTTCAATTTTGTCTGCGTCATACAGCAGCACGCCTAAGTAACGGATCCGACCAACGCAGGTTTCAGAGCATACTGTCGGTTGGCCTGCTTCAATTCGCGGGAAGCAGAAGGTACATTTTTCTGATTTACCGGTTTTCCAGTTGTAGTAGATCTTTTTGTACGGACAAGCTGATACGCACATACGCCAACCGCGACATTTGTCCTGATCGATTAGCACAATGCCGTCTTCTTCGCGTTTGTATATGGCACCAGACGGACATGCTGCCACACACGCAGGGTTCAGGCAGTGCTCACATAGCCGTGGCAGGTACATCATAAAGGTCTTTTCAAACTGACCGTAGATGTCTTTTTGCACGACCTCGTCAAAGTTTTTATCTTTTTTACGTTTGGCAAACTCGGTACCGAGGATCTCTTCCCAGTTTGGACCCCACTCGATTTTTTCCATGCGTTGGCCGCTGATCAGCGAGCGTGGCCGTGCGACAGGTTGATGTTTGCTGTCGCCTGCATTGTGTAAATGTTGATAGTCAAAATCGAACGGCTCGTAATAGTCGTCGATTTCCGGCAAATCCGGGTTGGCGAAAATATTCGCCAGGATGCGCCGTTTACCACCAATTTTCAGCTCCAGTTTACCGCTTTTATTGCGTACCCAGCCGCCATTCCATTTTTGCTGGTTTTCCCATTCTTTCGGAAAACCAATACCGGGTTTGGTTTCGACATTGTTAAACCAGGCGTACTCGACACCTTCACGTGAGGTCCAGACATTTTTACAAGTGATGGAGCAAGTGTGGCAACCTATGCACTTGTCTAAATTCAGCACCATGCCAATTTGGGCTCTTACTTTCATGTTACTTACTCCAACCTTATTTAGTATCCAGCCAGTCGACTTTGCTCATCTTGCGCACCACGACGAATTCGTCACGATTGCAGCCGACGGTACCGTAGTAGTTAAAGCCATAGGCCTGCTGAGCGTAACCACCTATCATGTGGGTTGGCTTCATTACGGCACGGGTTACCGAGTTATGAATACCGCCACGGGTGCCGGTGAGTTCGCTGCCGGGGACGTTCACAATACGTTCCTGTGCGTGATACATCATGCTCATGCCTTCGGGGACCCGTTGCGATACCACGGCCCGGGCGGCGATGGCACCGTTAACGTTGAAGATTTCAATCCAGTCATTATCTTCAATGCCAGCAGCGGCAGCGTCGGTTTCACTAAGCCAGACAATCGGGCCACCGCGTGACAATGTCAGCATCAACAGGTTGTCTGAGTAAGTACTGTGGATACCCCATTTCTGGTGCGGTGTGATCCAGTTCAGTACGACCTCTTTGTTGCCATTAGGCTTTTTGTTCAGCACCGGCTGTACTGTTTTCAGGTTAATTGGTGGTTTGTAGCTACATTGCTGCTCACCAAAATCGCGCATCCACTCGTGATCCTGATAGAACTGCTGACGGCCGGTAATGGTGCGCCATGGGATCAGCTCGTGTACGTTGGTATAGCCAGCGTTGTAGGACACGTGTTCATCTTCCAGCCCTGACCAGGTTGGCGAGCTGATAATTTTGCGCGGCTGCGCCACGATGTCATTAAAGCGGATTTTTTCCTCTTCTTTCGGCCGGGCCAGATGGGTATGGTCGCGACCGGTTATTTTGCCCAAAGCATCCCAGGCTTTAACTGCCACATGGCCGTTAGTCTCTGGTGCCAAAGATAGAATCATCTCTGCGGCATCAATGGCGCTGTCGATTCTCGCCATGCCTTTGTTGGCACCTTCGGCGGTATGTACACGGTTGAGCTTTTTCAGGAAGTTAACTTCCTCTTTGGTATCCCAGCTGATGCCCTTACCACCGTTACCAATTTTCTCCAGTAAGGGGCCAATTGATGTAAAGCGGGCATAAGTATTAGGGTAATCGCGCTCAACGATATTGATGTGTGGCATGGTCACGCCCGGAATAGCGTCGCATTCGCCTTTCCACCAGGCTTTAACACCATAAGGCTGCGCCAGTTCGGCAGGGGTATCGTGATGCATGGGGATGGTGACAACATCGGTTTCCACGCCCAGATGACCAACGGCAGCTTTAGAGAACGCTTTGGCGATACCTTTAAAAATTTCCCAGTCGCTGCGGGCTTCCCAGACCGGGTCGATTGCGGCAGTTAACGGGTGAATAAACGGATGCATATCCGAGGTATTCATATCGTCTTTTTCATACCAGGTTGCGGTAGGCAGTACGATATCTGAGTATAAGCAGGTGGTGGACATACGAAAATCTAATGTCACCCACAGGTCGACTTTGCCCTCAGCCGGTTTATCTGTCCATTCCACATCTTCTGGTTTTTTACCGCCAAACTCACCCAGATCTTTGCCCAATAAACCATGCTTAGTGCCAAGGAAATGGCGCAGCATGTATTCATGGCCTTTACCGCTTGAGCCGAGCAGGTTAGAGCGCCAGACAAACATATTGCGTGGGAAGTTTTTCGGATCTTCCGGCTGCTCGCAGGCAAATTTTATGTTTCGATCTTTTAACTGCTGCAGCACATAGTCTTTAACGTCAAGGCCTGCTGTTTTGGCTTGTGCCGCCAGCCTGAGCGGGTTAGTGCCTAACTGTGGTGCAGAAGGCAACCAGCCCATCCGTTCCGCCCGGCTGTTAAAGTCGATAATACTGCCTGACCATTTTTCTTTATTGGCCAGTGGTGATACTACCTCGGCCATGTCCAGTTTTTCATAACGCCATTGGCTGGAATGGTTGTAGAAGAATGAGGTACCGTTCATATGACGCGGCGGCCGCTGCCAATCAAGCGCAAACGCCAGCGGCGTCCAACCGGTTTGTGGCCGCAGTTTTTCCTGACCAACGTAATGCGCCCAGCCACCGCCGCTCTGACCAATACAGCCACACATCATTAGCATATTGATCAAGCCACGGTAGTTCATGTCCATGTGATACCAGTGGTTTAATGCTGCGCCGACAATAACCATAGAGCGGCCGCGTGTTTTATCCGCATTGCGGGCAAACTCGCGGGCAACACGAATGACATCTTCTGGGTTAACACCGGTAATAGGCTGCTGCCAGCCTGGTGTATATGGCACGTTGTCATCGTATGATTTGGCGCGGTTGGCGTCATTGATACCGTTATCTACGCCATAATGCGCCAGCATTAAGTCAAACACCGTAGCAACCAGTGCGGTGCTGCCATCGGCAAGCTCGACTTTTTTCGCCGGGATCTTGCGCATCTGTACTTCGTCGTGTGCGGTGTGCTGAAAGTACTTGTACTCGTGTGGCGCGCCACCAAAGTATGGGAAGGCCACATCAGCCAGCTCATCGTAGCTGTCTTTTAGTGTCAGCTGCAGATCGATGTCGCCGTCTTTGTCTTTTTGCTCCAGGTTCCACTTGCCTGCCTGGCCCCAGCGGTAACCAATGGCGCCGTTCGGGCTGGTTAAACGGCCGTCGCTGTTGATGGCAATGGTTTTCCAGTCCGGGTTGTTATCTTCACCCAGGTTATTAACCAGATCGGCGGCGCGCAGGAAGCGACCCTGAGTCAGTTTGCCGTTTTGCTGCTCCAGCATGACCAGCATTGGCATGTCAGTGGTGCGTTTTACATAGTCAGTAAAATACGCGCTTGGGTTATCAACATGGAATTCTTTTAAAATGACATGGCCAAACGCCATTGCCAGTGCGGCATCGGTACCCTGACGCGGTGCTAACCAGGTGTCACCAAATTTAGACGCTTCCGAGTAATCCGAGGTAATAACGCAGGTTTTAGTGCCTTTGTAGCGTACTTCGGTTAAAAAGTGCGCATCGGGGGTGCGGGTTTGCGGCACATTAGAGCCCCAAACAATAATGTAGTTAGAGTTATACCAGTCGGCCGATTCCGGTACGTCGGTTTGCTCACCCCACACTTGCGGTGAGGCTGGCGGCAAATCGCAATACCAGTCGTAGAAGCTTAAGCAGTTGCCGCCAATAAGCGACAAATAGCGGGCGCCTGCTGCATAAGATACCATCGACATCGCCGGGATAGGCGAGAAGCCTGTCACCCGATCCGGGCCATAAGTTTTGGTAGTGTAAACGTTTGATGCAGCAATCAGCTCGTTCACTTCCTCCCAGCTGGCTCTGACAAAGCCACCCAAACCGCGACGCTCTTTATAGCTTTTCGCCTTTTCCGGGTTAGTGACTATAGACTCCCAGGCTTTTACCGGATCTTTATGTTCAGCTTTGGCTTCGCGCCAAAGTTTCATCAGTTGTTGGCGAACTTTAGGGTACTTCAAACGGTTGGCGCTGTAGATGTACCAGGAATAACTAGCACCACGAGGGCAGCCGCGCGGTTCGTGATTTGGTAAGTCTGGCCGAGTGCGTGGATAATCAGTTTGTTGAGTTTCCCAGGTTACCAAACCATCTTTCACATAGATTTTCCAACTGCACGAGCCGGTACAGTTTACGCCATGGGTAGAGCGCACTATTTTGTCGTGCTGCCAGCGCTGACGATAACCTTGCTCCCAGGTTCTGTCCTCGTTAGTTGTGACACCGTGACCGTCGGCGAACGGTTGTTTGCGTGTTTTAAAAAACCGCAGTTTGTCGAGCAGATGACTCATGATTTACTCCTGGTCTGTCTTGCGTAAACAGAGATTTTGCTTTTCTGATATGCACACTATAGAAACATCAGCGTGATGATGCTTGATTTAGATCATGCGAGCTAGCGCGCTAAATTGCTGATAAAAAACAGAAATACCTATTAGTGGGTAGTGTGGGTAGCGGCGAAATGGCCGACAATACGGCATCTTCTACCCATTGAGTTGGCGCAGAGTAAACTTGAGTTACCTTTTTAGAAAAAAGGGGGTAGCTCAATTGTGTTGCTGTTTTTTATGCGGCAAGCGCTTACGTAAAGGGTTATGCTTGGGATGTAGATAAGCGGAGAGTGTATGCGACAATTTTCTATTGTTACCCGTATTAATATTGCACTGGCGTGTATTGTTACTCTGGCCGTTGGCACTATGTTGGCGTCGTATTGGCTATCAGACAAAACGGACAATGATGCCTATGCAGTAAATGTTGCTGGCTCATTACGGATGCAAAGTTACCGTTTAGCTTGGTTGGCTCAACATGGGGATAATGAAAAATTAACGGCGGCAAAAGCCCAGTTTGAACAAAGCTGGCAACATCCTGTGTTTAAGCGGTTTATGCATAATGATGTTGTAGTGTCGCAATTTGATACAGCACAAAAGAACTGGCACAGCCTGGAAAGGCAAATCACACAGGGGACAGCACCACCCGAGCAAATAGAGCAGGCGCTAAACCAGCAAATTCTACAATTGGAGCAACTGGTAGCCTATATTCAGCAAGATGCAGAGCAAAAAGTACGCAGTTTCCGAAGTTTACAGCTAGTGGCGTTTCTGGCAACCGTTCTGTTATAGGCTGTTGTGATCCATTGGATAAAAGTTATGGTACAGCAACCGCTGGAAGCCCTGACATTGGGCGCTAAACG
>JBFKFH010000214.1:0-5553 GCA_041618685.1 Rheinheimera sp. | reverse complement strand
TGCGGCCAGACAAGGTGATGCCACCAAACACGGTGGAAAAATTGTTGTTGGTGTCCCTACAGTGTTTATTGGCGGTTAAAGTAGTATGGCGTTATCCGAGCCAATTGTGGCCCAGGCAAATTTGTTGTTTGAGCAGCGTTTAGCATTCGAACATAACCGCTATGTTACTCTTAGCCAGCTGATGCAACACGACTACCGTTTAATTGATAGCCTGCAATTGGTCAGCTCACAACAGGCACCCATTACAGAACCGGTATGGCTGCAATGGCTTTTATCCGGCAATGAAATGGCGTTAGCTAATACTGAAGAAACAACATTATACAATTCACTACCCGGGCGTTTGTTTTTACTGGATATTAAATATCATCGCCAGCCAGAATGGGTGAGAACGTGGGTTAGTGCTGAAATAAACACGATGGGCAAACACAGTAAACTTGCCTGGCAATTTGCGGCACGGCAGCAATGCAGCCTTAGTGAGTTTTCTATAAAGGAGTTCGCCTGTGCCGATGCACTTTGGTATCTAGGCTGCAATGGAACAGCGTCTAATCGACTAAGCATAAAGCAATTACAGAACACATTAGGTGACTCAGATCCGCTAGAGCCATATATAGCAATGGCTGGCTATATGCTTGGCGAACGTGACGATGAACTTGCCCTTGTCTCCAAACTTAGTGAGCATGCAGCACTAAACGAAATTGTTTTAATGTTGTTTATGGCACAAGCCTCTGACACGCAACAAAACAGCATTATTAACTACCTGGCAGCGCAGCAAAGCACGTTGCAACATGCTATTGCAGCAATGGGGTATAGCGGGCAACTAAAGTTTGTGCCGTTGCTCCAAGAGCTTGCTCAACAAGCTGATAGCGTGGATGTTGCTGCCAACGCGCTCACCGTATTGCTCGGTGCGATTGACGCTGATAACTTGATTGAACATAAAGAAATATCACTATTTCTGCGGGATAAATCGGGGCGTAAGCTTGCCGGGGCAGACATAAATTCAACTCAGCTGGCTAACGTTTGGCGAAGTGGTAATCCGATGCAGCGCCAAATAGCGGAATGCTATCGCTTTCTTTCTGAACCGGGTACTGCGTTGCGTAACCCCAACGTACTATTAGGTGCTTATTAATATGGCGTCGCCTGTTGGGTTTTGCTTGACAGATTATGCCATTTTACTTGGTGCATTACCTGAGGCTACTTCTGTTTCAGAGGTAGAGCTTATGCCTTTGGTTACCGCGCAAAATAACTATAACGATACCGAGTTAAATACGGCTTTTATCCAAGACATTCCCTCTTGTGACAAGTATATAGATCGATTGCTCATGCTGTTGCAGCGTTTACTGCTCAAATATGCCGGTGCGTTTGAACGGCATACGGTGTACCTGGTTTTACCCGAGTTTGCCGGGCCAGATAACCCCAGACTAGCTGAGCTATTGCAAAAAATATTATCGAGCTGTCCCGGTTTGCTCCAATCTGAACATAGCAGAGTGTTTCCCTATGGCTGTGCCGGTAGCTTGATGGCACTGGCTGCCGCGCAGCGACAACTGCAACAGGTACCCGACAACCGTATTTGGTTGATAGCGGTAGATAGCTATAGTGTTGAAACTGAGCTTATTGCCATTGCCAAACGTGCACCACAGTGGGTGTTATCTGAAGCTGCCGTGGGGCTGTGTTTAACCGGGGCGGTAAAAGCCGGCGTTCAACTACGCCTTAGTCAAAGTGATGCTTGCTTAAATGCTGAGCGTGAGACACCCGATGACAACGTTTTAGGCGCATTATTTCGCCAGGTGACTGCACAAAGCCCTGTGTTACAGCAAATTTACTTACCGGACAGTGGCGAGTTTACCGCAACGGAGCGGTGGTTATTGCAATATCACTGGCTGTCGGGCGTCGTTGATGAGAACACCCGCTGCATACTGCCATCATACTTTACTGGAGAGCTTAGGGCTTGTGGCGGGATATATCGATTATTGCATCTGCTTCAGGCATATAAGACTAAGCGCATACAAGGTCCGACTTTGCAATTTGAGCTTTCAGAGCGGCAGTATCGTGCTGTTGCTGTGTTTGATGTGCAGGACTAAATTTTAACAACAAGGACGTGTTAGAAAATGAGTGGACACAGGCTAGAGCTCAAAAGCCGCTATGGTGACATGCTGCTGTTCAGTTCGATGGAGGTTGCCTCGGCAGGTTCGGCCCTAACCTTTACGTCAGCATCTGACGCTGAAGCCTTCTTAAGTAAACATTTTCCAGACTCAACCAGTAGCGGTGGAGCATTAAAAACCGTTTATCACTGGTTTGATAATACAGCCGTAAATTTGCAAGTACTAAACGACCGGACTCAAGTATTTAGTGTATTAGGCCACGCTCTTGTCAATGGCAAACTCTCGATTTTTGCTTTGCAGCCACCGCAGCGTGAGTCTGCTGCTAACCACGCGCCAAGAGGAGAAACAAGCAAAGCGGTTAAAGCAAATAAACCAGGCGGTGCCAGCAAGGCCGCATCTAACGCTGAAAAAACAGATGTGGTGAATACGCAAAGCGGCGGTAATGCGATGGGTGCCATCATGCCCAAAACAGCTGATGTTGCCAAGGAAGGTGATCCGGTTGCAATGTGTACCGGAGAGGAAATTCTGGCGCTGACAGATTGCACGTTGCCCTGTTCTTTTCCGCTTGAATTTATTCGTACCTATCGCTCTAGCCAAAGTCATGAAAACGTGGGTATGGGCTATGGCTGGCGCAGTAATTTTCATTTGCAAATTGAAAGTACCAGAAATGCTGACAATGCAGCTGTACTGTTATTGCACGATGAAGAAGGGCGCCGATTGCCGTTTACCCCTGTTGCAGTAGGGCAAACCAGTTATCAGATAAGCGAAGGGCTGGCGCTGCGGCACGAAGCAAACGGCAGCCTGGTATTATTAAAACCAGATAATATGCATTGGGTATTTGTACCGGTTAAACCTGACAATGCTGTTCAACCTAAGCGCTGGGCGCTACATCAGATTTTTGACAGCCTGGGCAATTATATTCAACTGTACTATGACCGCAAAAACCAGTTGAGCCGCATAGATTATACCCGCAAACGTGCTATTGAATTGCACTATAACGACGCGGGCTTGCTAAGCCACATTGAAGCGGTGCAAAAAAACGATGTCGGGTTGGCAAAGTTAGATGTGGTGTTAGCGCAATATCAGTATGACGAGCAACGTGATCTCATTGCTGCGACCAATCAGGCCGGACAAACTGAACAATACTGTTATCAGGCTCATTTACTTACCGTTCGCCAACGCGCCAGCGGCTTTAAACATTACTTTACTTGGTTGGGCGAAGGTTCAGCTGCACGTTGCAGTCGCAATTGGGGCGATGACGGCAATTACGATTACACCTTCTTTTACGATGATAGCCAGAGGCTTGCGGTCAGCACTGACAGCCGCGGACAGCGCTGGCAGTATTTTCACAATGAGCAGAATCAACTTATCAAGAAAATTGCGCCAGACGGGGCAACCTGGAGCTATAGCTGGAATAGTCTCGGCAAAAAAACTGTAGAAACAGCACCGGACGGCGGTGTTACCCGTTACTACTTCAATGATGTGGGGCAACTTGTTACTGTCGAGCAAGCCGACGGCGCTATTAGTCATTTTCAGTACAATGCCCTTGGTCAACGCTGTGGCTATATCGATGCAGAAGGCTCGCATTGGCAACGAGAGTATTCAGCCGGTGGCCTACTTAAATCTGAACAGCAACCCAACGGTGCAATAAGCCATTACCGGTACAATGAAGATGGCCGGTTGACACAATTGATACATGCTAACGGTGTTGTTGAACAGTATTTGTGGGACAGTGAAGGCCAATTACTTGCGCGCAAGCAAGGTGAAGCAATAACCCGGTTTAGTTATGACATTCTCGGGCGCTTGAATGGCATGGTAGATGCGTCGGGTTTGGTAACCGAATATCAACGTGATACTGCAGGCAATATCGTGGCAATAAGCCAGTATGCCCAGGATGCACCAGAGCAGGTGTACACTGAGACGCTAACCTATGACAATTCAGGGCGGCTAACCAGTAAGCAAAACCGGCAGGGGGAAGCGGTTCAGTGGGTATATGAAGGCTTAAGCCAACCAGTTAAATTTTCGCAGGCAGATGGCAGTGCACTGCACTATGAGTATGATAAAGAGCGTAACCTTACCGCCATTATGCGCAGTGATGGTGCCCGTTATCAGCTTGAATACGACGAGCAGGAGCGGCCAATAGCGCTACAAGGTTTTGATGGTCGCACTCTGCAGTATCAGTATGACAGTAATGGCCATATTAGTACTTTGCGTGATGGTGAACACCGGCAAATAAAGCTTAATCGTGACCGCCGTGGTCGTATTATTGAGCAGCAAGCGCTTTATCAACAGCAACTGAGTAGCAACCATTTTCATTACGACAAAATTGGCCGGCCGTTAAGAGCGAGCAACGCACAGTGTAAACTGCGTTTTGTCTATCATGCCAACGGCCAGCTAAACGAGCAATGGCGCGATGAATGGCGCACCCTTTTTCAATACGATGCCAGTGGCCGCCGTATAAGTACCACACTGCCTGATGGCACAGTGCTGGATTACCGTTATAACGCACAAGGTCAGCTGTCGCAGTTAGCGTTAAACCAACAGCCAATACTGTGGCGTAGCTTTGATAACGCAGGCCGTGAAACTGCAAGGGAATATGCCAGTGGCTTACAGCTCAGCCAACAGTTCGACTGTTTTAACCGGTTAACCTTCCAGCGATGGCAACACGGTGCAAATAGTAGCCGCGAGCATCAGCGGCACTATCGCTATAGCCCCTTGCATCAGTTGTTAGCGGTTACGGATAACCAGGCGGGCGCCACTGAATATCTGTACAACAGCCTGGATCAGCTGGTAAGCAAAACGCACAGCACCGAGCCTAACCAAAGCGAGCAGTATCAGTGGGACGGCTTTGGCAACCCAGTCGGCGACCAAGTTGAAGTTAAACAAGACCGTCTGCTTCGTTACTATGACAACCAGTACCAGTACGATGACAGCGGCAACCAGCTAAGCGCAACCGCACCAGGAAAACGCCAGCAGCGTGAATACAATGGCTTTAACCAACTAAGCAGTTTGCGCAACCATAATGGTGTAACGCGTTACGAATATGATGCCTTTGGTCGGCGCAGCGCCAAGATAACCGCAGCAGGACGCACCGATTACTTGTGGGAAGGCAACACCCTTAGTGGCGAGTACAGCCAGGGCGAATTTAGCTGGTATATTTATGAGCCAAATAGTAACAAACCCCTGGCACTGGTGAGAAAAGGCCAGCTGTATTATTACCAGTTAGACCAACTGGGCACACCGCTAAGTTTAACCGACAGCGAAAACAATATCGTCTGGCAAGCGCATTACAGTGTGTTTGGCAAAGCCACGGTTATCGTTAATAAAGTCGACAACCCAATTCGTTTTCAGGGCCAGTATTTTGACAGCGAAAGCGGATTACACTACAACCACTTTCGTTACTACGACCCCGAAACCGGCCGCTTTATCAGCCACGACCCAATAGGGCTGCTCG
>JBFKFH010000213.1:0-5567 GCA_041618685.1 Rheinheimera sp. | reverse complement strand
GCAGCCCGCCATACCGGCCCGCCGGTGAACGTATGTTCATACACCAGGCCTAAGGTATAATCCGGAAACTCAATCACCGGATTGCCGGTAAAAGACGCCCCCAGAAACTGAGTGGTTTCATCGCTGGCAATGCGGCTCTGTTCAAAAAAGCCCGACACGTCCAATAAGCCAACACTGAGCAACTGGTGCGGGCTGATCTGTTGCTGGTAATACAGCTCCGACAGTTGCAGCCGGCCCTTGCCGGCGTCGTTCTGCGCAGAGCCAGCGTCACTGTTTGCTTCCGGCAGCACACTGGCTACGCCCATCGTATTTAGCGTGGTTGACGCTTCGATATGCACGACCCAGCTATGATTATCTGCCTGCTGGCTGAAAATAATATCGCCTG
The DNA here is from genome assembly GCA_041618685.1 of Rheinheimera sp. Taxonomy (GTDB): domain Bacteria; phylum Pseudomonadota; class Gammaproteobacteria; order Enterobacterales; family Alteromonadaceae; genus Alishewanella. The sequence continues at coordinate 5,182 of JBFKFH010000213.1, read as the reverse complement.
AGCCTTCTGTTTCATTGCGGATGTGGGGTTCATCAGTGGCTTGATGAGTAATAACAACACTACCACTGAAATCCCATGTACTGTTATTTATCGGGCCGCAGTACACAGGTAAGCTAACCAGGGCCAGGGTCGTTACGAAGCAGTTTTTACGCATTAAGGTCTCTGCAGGGTTAGGCCAACATTGGGCCTGTTTTTAGTTCGGCAGATTATACGCTAAGCGTGACATTAATCGGCAAAACTTATCTTACCCATAGTAACGCCCGGTATACCTTCGCGCGCATTGGCAAAGTTTTGTTTCCCCCCCACCAGGCACTCATTCGCTAACACCGCAAATAGCACTGCTTCTTTGGCATCCGGGTTAATACCTAAATCGGCGGTTGTGCGAATATTTACCTGCGGTAGTGCTTGCTGAATATGGCTCATTAACAACGGGTTGTGAATGCCCCCACCACTGGCGTAAATAACAAAGCTATCTAACTGCGCTGTTGTTTGCTCAATAGCTGCAATAATCATCCGGGCGGAAAAACAATTTAGCGTTGCCATAATATCCGCCGCGGCTAAGTTTTCGCAGCCACTGCGCTGCTGCGCCTTTGCCAGATAGCTTAGGTTAAACACTTCAGGCCCGGTGGTTTTAGGAAAACCCAGCGCAAAAAACTCATCCTGCATCAGCGCCGCCAGTAAGGGCTCACTGACCTTGCCCGCTTTAGCCAGCGCCGAATCTGCATCAAAATACTGCCCGGGACAATGCTGCTGGATAAAGGCATCCATCATGGTATTACCCGGGCCAATATCACTACTGAATACCGCCTGCGCATCCAGCGTTTTCGGCAAAAAAGTAAAGTTTGCAATGCCGCCGATATTCAACATGATGCGGTTTTCAGTGCGGCTGCTAAACAATAAATAGTCACCATACACCGCCAGCGGTGCCCCCTCGCCGCCGGCCGCGATGTGTTTCTGGCGAAAATCGCTTATCGTCGTAATGCCGGTCGTTACAGCCAGATGATCTCCATCGCCTATTTGCAATGTAGCATTGCCGTATTGCGCTAAGTTGTGCTGGCGCTGCGGGCAGTGAAATATGGTCTGGCCATGACTGGCGATAACATCAACATCCGCTGCCGTTAGCTGCCAATTTGCCAGACACTGGTTAATTATGCGGCCATGCTCTATGCCAATCCAAGGGTTCAGCAGCGTAACCGCCTGTAAATCAACGTCGCGTTTGGAGAACACTGCCTTAACCCGCTGTTTATAATCGGCCCCGTAGCTCACCGTCGTAAACTGCAACAGGTTAATTTTAGTATCCAGACCATCACCGCTTAACTCACATAACGCAACGTCCAAACCATCAAGCGAGGTGCCGCTCATCAAGCCAATGACCTTACGGCTGGGCTTGGCGGCAATAGCGAATAACTGCTGAATATGGCTGTGCATAATATTTCCTTAAAACGCGTCGTCAGCATAAAACTGAACAAACAGGTTATGAATAATTTATCCGACACTGCACACATCTTAACTAAATTAAATTGCAATAACAGCGTCTTCGGAGTATATATTCATAAAAGTGATATAAAAACGTATAAATAATTCACAAACCCTAACTAACACTATTGCGCTAGCAACAGGGAGTATACACAGATGACACCTTACCTCAGCAGAAAAACTACTGGCTTTAGCCTGCGCCGTACCTCCAGGCTGGCGCTGGCGGTAAACCTGGCGTTGTGCAGTCCACTGGCACTGGCACAACAAACCACAGCCGCACCGGGCGCAGAAAAAACTGAAGTTATTACCATTACCGGCTCACGTATTGCACGCACAGAACTGGTAGCGTCTAGCCCGGTTGCGTCAGTTGATGAAATACAAATTCAGCTCGACCGCGTGGTAAATGTCGAAGACATTACTGCCAAACTACCGCAGGCTGCTGCCGGAGCCAACGCCACTGGCGCTACTGTCGGAGACTCTTTAGGTTCATCGACCATTGACCTGCGCAGCCTTGGCCAAAACCGGACGCTGGTATTAATCAACGGCACGCGCGCCGTGCCGTTCAGTTTTCGCAATTCTGTTGACGTAAATATTATTCCGGCCGGCCTGATTAAACGCGTTGACGTGTTAACCGGTGGCGCAGCGGCCGTCTATGGTGCAGATGCAGTGGCCGGCGTGGTGAACTTTGTAATGGATGATCAGTTTGACGGTGTTGAATTGTCCAGCAGTTATGAAACCGCAGACGGCGGCGCCGAAAAATTTAATGCTGAAGCCATTTTCGGTGGCGACATTGCCAGTGGCAGCGGCCATTTAACCGGTTACATCGGTTACTCCGAACGCAAAGCGCTGCTGGCGGGTGAGCGTAGCTGGGCTATGCAAAACAGTGGCAGCATGATTAACACCGGCGGCTTTTATACCGACGTTGCCAGCGGCAATAGCTTTGGCATTGACGACAGTGGCGCGGTTACAGCAGGCCGTAATACCCGCAATATTACCGGCGAGCGCAACCTGATCCAGCCGATGGATCGCTTGTCAGCCGGCTTATTTTTCGATGTTGAACTGAATGATGCAGCCCAGCTGTACGGCCGGGGCATGTATGCCAAAGTCAGCGTAGATGGCGCCGGTGCCAGCGGCCAAACGCCGGTGACGGTAAATGAACAGGTTACCCTAAGCGCAGATAACCCGTTTATTCCAGCCGCAGCACGTGACTTACTGAGCTTTGACGCCAACGGAAATGCCCGGGTAAACGTAGAACGTAACCTGGGGTTAGGCTTGCAATACACTGCCGCCGTGCGCGAGTCGAGCCAGTTTCAGCTGGGGTTAAAGGGCGCGCTGACAGACAGTATCAGTTATGACATCTACGCTCAGTACGGCAGTACTGACGAAGTCTCTACCATTTATAACAATGCCTACAAAATTAATAACAGCGGTAGCAGCCGGTTTGGGGCTATTGCAAACAGCGTTGATATTTTCGACCCACAGTTGGATTTATCTTCGTTTAGTGTGCCACTGCTGTACTCCAATCGTGAACGAACCCAAAGCGTACTGGCGGCGACCTTGTCTGGTGATTCAGCCGCATTATTCGAATTGCCGGCTGGCGCAGTAAGCTATGCACTGGGCTATGAATACCGCAAGGAAACCGGCAAACAAACACCAGGCGATGCCTTTCGAAACGGCACCAGCTATGCGGCTGTCAGCGTTTTTGATATGGATGCCGGTTTTGACAGCAAAGAAGTGTATGCCGAAGTGCTGGTACCCTTGCTGTTTGATGTGGCGTTTTTTGACCAACTTGATTTTGAAGGCGCGTACCGCATTTCACAGTATTCCAATACCGATGCGGAAAATACCTATAAACTCGGGCTGAACTGGGCAGTAAACAGCGATGTGCGGCTACGAGCCAGCCATCAAACGGCGTTTCGCGCGCCCAATTTAGGCGAATTTGCCAGCCCGATTACCGCCCTGTCGCTAGCATTGTTTGATCAAACCAGCGACCAGTTTATCCCGCGCTTTGCCGGTCGCTTTAACGGTGACCCTTGCTTACTCGGTACCGGCAACGTCGAGCAATGTGCCCGTTATGGTGCGGCGCCGGTCGGTACCGCGTTTGATGCGTCAACGGCCAGCTACACCTATGGTGGCAACCCCAATATTAAACCGGAGCAGGCAGAGTCCACCACGGTTGGCATGGTCTACACCCCAGCGTACCTGAATGGTTTTGACGTAACGCTGGATTACTACACGATTGAAATTACCGACGCGGTAAGCCAGATCCAACCGGCTGCTGCGCTGAAAAACTGCTATATCGATAATCCGGTTGCCGGTAACCCCTTGTGTGATGCCGTGCTGCGAAACCCACAAACCGGTTTAATCAGTACCGCTATCGTCAATGACTTTAACCTGGCCGCAATAAAGCAAGATGGTATTGATTTGGCCGTTAACTACCGCTTTGATGCGCCATTGGCGCTGGGCGGCAGTATGAAGCTGACTTATCAGGGCACCGTTATAACCAAACAAAGCCGGCAAAATAATGCCACCGTCGCGGCTATTGATTGTAAAGGTACCTTTGGCAATGCCTGCTCGGGCGACTTTGCCAGCGTACTGCAGGCAGACTACAAGCACCGCATGACGTTGGATTGGAACCTTGATGCTGTTGGCGTGCAATTAGGCTGGCGCCGTATTGGTGAGGTAGAAAATGCAGCTAATCGTGAAATCAGCATCAGTGCACAGAACTACCTTGATCTGGCAGCTTCCTGGCAGGCGACGGCGGAATTAAGCCTGACCGCCGGTATCGATAACCTGCTGGATAAAGCCCCTCCGCTGCCGGCCCTTGGCGCCAACCATTTTAATACCGTCAGTGACTACCCGGTACTGGGCCGCACTATGGGTATTGCTCTGCGTTACACACCCGCGTTCTAATCCCAGACCCGGTGTTTCCCGGCCTGCAATGCAGGCCGGGCTTTTCAATTCGCCGCCATCATAATAAGCTGCTGGTATAATCCGTTTGATAATGCTTTGCCGTGATGGCAATTAACAGGACTAGCAGATGTCTGTACTCGATAAAATAAACGCCCTGCGGGAAAAATTACCCCGCGCCGAACAGCAGCTGGCCGACTATATACTGGCAAACCCGGATCATATCCGTGATATGCCATCTCAAATGCTGGCCAAAGCAGTGGGTATTAGCCAGGCCAGCGTGGTGCGCTTTACGCAGAAGCTAGGCTACAAAGGCTACCCCGACTTTAAGTTCGCAATCACCGACAGCTTGCACCATCAAACACCAGCGCTTAGCACCGATAAACTGCATGGCGAGATTTCACTGGATGATACGTTCAGCACCATGAGCCAGAAACTGCTGGCCAGCAAAATTAATGTGCTGCAAAAAACCCATGCTATTAATACCCAAACCGGTTTTGAGCAGGCAGCATTACTGCTGCGTAACGCCAAACGGGTACTGCTATGTGGTAAAGGCGGTTCGGCGCTGGTAGCGAAAGATTTTTCCTACAAGTTACAGAAGCTGGGTATGGCTGCGCTGGCCGAAACAGACACCCATGTTCAACTGGCCAATATTGCCAATTACACCCGCGACGACGTGCTGGTAGTGCTGAGTGAATCAGGCGAAACCCCTGACAGCGTAAAAATAACCGAACAGGCCGCTGCCAATGGCGTGCAAATAATCAGCATTACGGCCTACGGCGGCAATAGCGTAGCT
>JBFKFH010000212.1:0-5576 GCA_041618685.1 Rheinheimera sp. | reverse complement strand
TCAGCAGTGTTACAGCCCAGGTGTTGTGCCAGTTGGCCAATAGCAGTGCCATAAACAACAACATAAAGTTAATTGTCGCTATGGTATTAAAAGCCTGAGTACGAAAACGCAGAACAGTGGACATAACACCTCCAAAATGTAGGATAGGCACGTAAACGGTAGCGCTTTTACGTTATAACTGTTCACCAGCGATCAGTGATCTTTTTGCTTTTTCAGCCATACTTGCAGGCTAGGCTTAAGGAGAAAATGTATGTGGCAGGTAATTGCTGAGCATATCAACAACGAGCTTGAAAACCAGTTTGACATTGAGCATAAAGCACAGCTTACTGGCGGAAATGTTAATTTAGCTTACCACATCAGCGGCAAAGGCGAGCAGTTCTTTGTTAAAATTAATCAGCGCGAACAGTTCGAGCAATTTGAATCAGAAATACTCAGCTTGCAAGCTCTGCAGCAAGCACAATGCATTAAAGTTCCGACAGTCATTTGTGCCGGCAGGACGATCGACAAGGCCTTTTTGGTACTGGAGTATCTGCCATTGGCGGGCGAAACCGATGCTGGCTGGCAGCAACTGGCGCAGCAACTTGCCTTGCTACATAAACAACATGACCAGGCTATGTACGGTTTTGATTGGGACAATGTGCTTGGCAGCACCACCCAACCCAACAAATGGCAGGCTAACTGGAGTAGCTTTTTCTCTGAACAACGCATTGGCTGGTTGCTACAGCTATTGTTGGAACAAGGTTTTGGCTTTGGCAAAATAGATCAGTTGGTCGAAAAATGCCGGCAACGGCTGCAACACTATCAACCACCGCCAAGTTTGTTACACGGCGATTTGTGGCGCGGCAATGTCGGCTTTATTGGCGATAGCCCTGCAGTATTCGACCCGGCCTGCTACTACGGTGACAGAGAAACGGATATCGCCTTTAGTAGTCTATTTGGCCGTTTCCCAGAGCAGTTTTATCAATGTTATAACGAGTTGTATCCGCTAGATAAGGCTTACGAAGAGCGTAAAGATCTTTATAATCTGTACCATGTTCTTAACCATGCCTATTTATTTCGTGGTGCCTATCTGGTGCAAGCGCAGGATGTGATAAAACAGCTTTTTTATTAGTCGTGTTGCGCCTACACCAGAGCGCTGCGTAACAAAATCGCGCTGCTGGGCACTAATCCGCATCGTACTTTGTGCGAAGTTTTCTGATCCAACATCAGCGCTGGCAGCTAAAAAGCGCTGGGCATTATTCGACTTTACGGAAACTTTTTTATGCTTAATACCGCAGATCAGCCAGTGGCGCTGATCACAGGCAGCGCTAAGCGCCTGGGCCGCACCATGATTGAAACATTACATCGAACCGGCTACCGGGTGATCATTCACTACAATCAGTCGCGTGCAGCGGCCGATACGTTAGCCGCCATGCTGAACCAACAAAGGGCGCACAGTGCAGCAGTAATACAGGCCGATTTGCTGGATGAGGCAAACTGGCCTGCATTGGCGCAGCAGGCTGTAACCTGCTTTAACCGACTGGATGTACTGGTAAATAATGCCTCCGGTTTTTACCCTACCCCACTAACGACCGCCACCACGGCACAGTGGCAGGATTTATTTGGCTCCAATGTCAAAGCGCCGTATTTTCTTAGCCAGGCATTGGCGCCTGAGTTGGCAAAGCATAAGGGGGCTATCGTGAATATGGTTGATATTCATGCCGAAAAGCCTTTAGCGCAACACAGCTTATACTGCATGGCAAAAGCAGCACTATTAATGATGACAAAATCGCTGGCTTGTGAATTAGCGCCTACAATTAGAGTCAATGGTATAGCACCCGGCGCTATCTTGTGGCCGACCGAGCAGGCGGTAGCACTAAAGGAGCAGGATAAAGCCGCTATATTGGCGCAAATTCCATTAGAACAATTGGGAACACCCGATGATATTGCGCAAACGTTGCTGTTTTTGCTGCAAGCACCCTATATAACCGGACAAATTATTGCTGTGGATGGTGGGCGCAGTTTAGCCAGCACCAGTAAAGCCTGAGCCAGCTACAGCATGCTTCAAAAGGAGACACTATGAACGTGCTGAATAAAACCATAGCGTGCCCATTTTGCGGCCACCCTATGCATTTAACCGTCGAGGTTACCGACGACGATCAGGACTACATCGAGGATTGCAGCAACTGCTGCAATCCTATTCATGTGCGGGTGCACAAAGATGATTTGCATCATAGTGTGCAGCTGTTTATTGATGCAGACGACGAACAATATTACTGATTAAAACGTTGCGCCATAATGCGCTCTACCGTTTGTACTATGGTTTGTGTCTGCTGATCCAGTTCAATATTCAGCACATCACCAACCTGCTTTTGTCCCAATGTGGTAATGCTGAGTGTTTCCGGGATCAGGTATAAACTAAAGCCATCGCTGTAGGTTTCGCCTACCGTTAAACTACACCCTTCCACCGCAATAAACCCTTTACTCAATATATACCGCATGTGCTCTGGCGCGACAGTCAGGTGCATCGCACAATTATGTGTGGTCTGGTGTAATGTGTTAATGATAGCGGTGGTTTGTATATGGCCGGAGACAATATGCCCGCCCAGCTCACTGCCAAAACTTAATGAGCGTTCAAAATTAACGAGATTACCCACAGCAAGCTGGCCTAAGTTGGTTTTAGCTAATGTTTCACCAATGACGTCAAAACAAACCCAGCCGGCATGGCTGTCAAAATCGGTTACGGTTAAACACACGCCGTTAACGGCAATGCTGGCCCCGCGCTGCACATTTTGCAGATGCTCTGTCTGGGTCTGTAACCTTAATTGACGAAAAGCCACTTCGTCGCGAATTTCTGTTAACACCGCTTTGGTCTGTACTATTCCGGTAAACATAAGCCCCCAATTGTGCTACATTGCGCGCCATTGCACGCCGCTGATCCGACAAAACCGCTATGTTACCTTTTTCCCGCTTTGAAGCCAGAACCATCCTGAAACTTTCCGGCCCCATTGTGCTGGCACAACTGACACAAACCCTGATGTACTTTGTCGATACCGTGATGGCTGGCCGTTACAGCGCAGTTGATATGGCCGCTATCGCCGTGGCATCGGGCTTGTGGTTTCCGGTGGTCATGACGTTACAGGGGTTACTGCTGGCACTGACACCAATCGTTGCGCAGTATTATGGCAGTCAACAAACTAAACCAGTAACGCACTTTACGCTGCAGGCTATGTACCTCGCTATGGTATTGGCCGCACTGTGTTTTGTACTGATGGCCTTTGTGTATGTGCCAATTGATCTGCTGCAGATGGATGACACACTGCGGCAAAAAACGCTCGACTATCTTTACTACGTCAGCTTTGGCTTGTTTCCGGCCGCCGGTTATATGGTTATGCGCAGCATGTTTGAAGGTATTGGCAACACCAAGGCCAGTATGTGGATCAGCTTTGTCGGCATCATGGTAAATATTCCGGCCAACTATATCTTTATCTACGGTAAGCTCGGTATGCCAGCATTGGGCGGCGCCGGTTGTGGAATCGCCACCGCGCTGGTGTTTCTGGCTATGTTCATCGCCATGCTGCTGTACGGCTGGTACAGCCGCAGCACGCGACGTTACCGCGTGCATCCGGCAAGTTATGCCGTAAATCTGAAAGACTGCTGGCAAATCATTAGTATTGGTACCCCGATAGCATTTTCAATATTTTTTGAAGTAACACTTTTTGCCTGTATTCCACTGGCCATAGTACACCTGGGCCCCATTATGGTTGCCGGACATCAAATCGCACAAAACTACAGTGGCATCGTGTTTATGCTTCCGTTGTCGTTGGGCATGGCAACCACTATCCGGGTCGGACATCTGGTGGGCCAGCAAAACCTGCAGGAGCTGAAAAAAGCCATTTCTACTGCCATTGTATTGGCAGTGTGTATGTCGTTTTTAATCGCAAGCCTGACGTTTTTACTGCGTGGTAGTATTGCAGCGCTGTATTCACCAAACGCCGAGGTTATTGCGCTGGCGGCATCCTTACTCATATTGGCGTGTTTTTATCAGGTGTCGGACGCTATTCAGGTCGTATCCGCCTGTGCGCTGCGCGGTATGAAAGTTACCAAGCCGGTGTTTTTTATTACCCTGATAGCTTACTGGCCAATCGGTTTTGGCCTGGGCGCCGTACTAGGCTTAACTCACTGGTTGGTTGAACCTATGGGAGCGCATGGTTTCTGGATCGGCATTATTGCCGGATTAAGTGTTGCGGCGGTTTTACTGGCCATTATTTTAAAACGCACATTAAACAGGTTAGAACATGAAGGTATGGCTACTACTGTCGCTGCTGCTAAGCCTTAGTGCCTGTGGCGAATACAACGGCGATAAGGCACTGCAAGGGTATCAGCAACGCCTGGCTCGGGTATTTGACACACCACTGCCAGATGCCGGCATGCCCGCCCCCGCAACGCTGATTGCCGAACGTGATTTAAAACAGCCATTACCCGATTTACGGCTGGACCTGACCGACGCCTACGCCAGCCGCCAATGCAGCCTGGATACCCTGATAGGTGAACGCAACAGCAGCCTGGGTAAAGTATACAGCGCCAGTAAGCAGCTCAGTTATGAGTTACGGTTTTTACACCAGCTACAACGCTGCCTGCAGCAAAACTGGCACGATACCGCATTACTTAATCAGCTGCAGCAGGTGTATCAGCATAAGCAGAGTAGCATTCAGCTGGCGTTCGATAATATGCTGCTAACCGACAACACCCTACGCAAGGAACTGCTCGGTATTCGCCAGTCATTGCCACTGGTAACCGCGCCGGGACTCAGTGAAACCTGGCAAGCGCTGACTGAGCTTAATTTGCTGCAACAGTTTATCGCCGAACAAAACTGGCAGGCCGCCAGCAACGTTAATATTGAACAACAGTTGCAGTTACTCTATCAATACAACTTTGTTGCCCGCCTGCAATACAGCCTGCGGTTAACCAGCCATCAGCTGGGTCAGCTAAATCAGCTGACCCAGCTACATAATGCGGCTTCACTGTGCCCCGCCGGGCGCAGTACTGAGCAGTTGCAAATCCTGGTCAATGTATTTGGCAAATATTTTGTCAAAGAAGTTCAGCTATACACAGCAGAGCTAAATCGTTATCAACAGCAGCTATGGCCTGTGCTTGAACAGCTTTATCAACATACCCCGTTGCACCAGGCCCTAAAACAGCGCTTTGAACACAGTCATAGCAGCATGCGTGACGCACTGCATCAGCATGTAAACTGGTGGCAAACATTAAACAGTCAATGCCCATTGCAGCTGAATACGCGGCTATAACCTTTTGAAGCGGTGAAAAATACACCAAACACACAACAACAGCGGAAAAACACTTGCCAAGCTGGCTGCAGCACAATAACATAGCCGCCGTTGTCAGCCCTGCGCTAACGTGGCTAACAACAAAAGTGTGCGTCCTTAGCTCAGCTGGTTAGAGCACCACCTTGACATGGTGGGGGTCGGTGGTTCGAGTCCACTAGGACGCACCAACAAATACAAACAAAAACGCCACTCTTAGAGTGGCGTTTTTGTTTTTATCCATCTGAAACTAAAAGGTTTTGCCAAGCAATA
>JBFKFH010000211.1:0-5577 GCA_041618685.1 Rheinheimera sp. | reverse complement strand
TGTTGTGAGTTCAATTGCTGAACACTACACATTAGCTAAGTCGCTACAAATATGCCTTAACAAAAGCCGGGCGAACCCGGCTTTTTAATTTAAACAAACACTAAATCAACTGTATCCCACCACCAAAGCTGCGGTAGATGCCAACTAAACGGGTAAAGCTTTGCTGTTGCAGAATCGCCAGCTGGTCGCGGCTTTTCAGCAGTTCACGTTCGGCGTCTAACAGGTCGAGAAATTCACCTGAGCCTGCGTTATAGCGTTCACGGGCAATTTGCACCGCTCTGCTACTGGCCTGCCATTGCCGCTCGGTGCTTAGTTGCTGCTCGCGGCTTAAGTTATAACTTTGCAGTGACAACTGCATATCGTTAATAGCGTTGAATACCTGCTGTTCAAACTGCGCCAGCGCCATTTGCGAGCTGGCTTTCGCCCCGCGAATGCGTGCTTTTACCGAGCCAAGATCTGCCGCTTGCCAGCTAAGTGTTGGCGCAACTGACCAGCTTTGTGTTGCACTGCCCAGCGTTAACCCCGGGCCGGAGACAAAACCCAGGAAGCCGCGCACCGACAAGTTTGGGTATAAGTCGGCGGTGACAATACCAATTTCAGCGGTGCGCGCGGCAAGTTCGCGCTCACTGCTTGCCACATCGGCTCGGTAGCGCAGATAGTTTTCAGCCTCCACCATCGCCACTGGATGCTTTAATTCAGGTAAATGTGGCACTGCGCCCAGTTTCAGCTGGCCCGGCTGTTGCGCCAATAAGGCCGATAAGGTGGCATCGGCCGTTAACAGCGCCACCCGATACGCGGGCACTGCGGCCTGTACCTGATGTAACTGCACGTCTAATTGTGCCAGTTCCAGCTCGGATGCCATGCCAGCATCAAACCGGGCTTGCACAATGGCACGGCTCTGTTGCAGGTTCTGCAGGTTTTGTTCGGCCACAACCAAACGCAGTTGTGCACCGCGGTATTCACCATAACTGGTTGCCACCTGGCTGATTAACTGCAACTGCGCGTCATGCCACAAGATGTCAGCCTGCCGGGCATTAGCCTGTGCCGCTTCGGTAGCGCGGCGAATTTTACCAAATAAATCAATGTCCCAGCTTAAACTGGCGCCGCTACTATAGCCGCGGCTTATCACACCATTATCGCCAGCAGCGAGTGTGGAATTCTCACTGGCCTGGTAGCCAGCGTCCAGCGAGCCTTTGGGCAACAAATCGTTATTGGCGTCGCGAAACACTGCATAAGCGCGGTCAACATTGGCACGGGCTTGCGCCAGCGTACGGTTTTCCTCTAATGCCGTGGCAATAAGCTGGTTTAGTGCCGCATCGTCAAATGCCTGCCACCACTGCTGTGCCAGCCCGGCTTGCTGATACGGCGCGCCAAGGCTGATGTCGGCCACCTGCGCCGGCGGCTGATAATCTGGCCCTACCGCACAGGCATTTAGTGCCGCAATCAAAACCGCAATGCCCGATAACTTTAGTGCTTTACGCATGATTAGCCTCCACGTTAGTCGTGCTTGCAGTTGCATCTGCCGGTTGTGGCGCCTTCTGGCCGCTGCGTTTTGCCAGCATGTAATAAAACAGCGGCGTTAAAATTAAGCCGAACACCGTTACGCCTATCATACCGGCGAATACCGCCACCCCCATTGCCTGGCGCATTTCGGCACCGGCGCCGCTGGAAAACACCATCGGTACCACGCCCATAATAAAGGCGATAGATGTCATCAGAATTGGCCGCAACCGCAGCCGGCCGGCTTCCAGTATCGCTTCCATAGCTGTCATGCCCTGGTCCTGCAACTCTTTGGCAAACTCAACGATTAGGATGGCATTTTTGGTTGCCAGCCCCACCAGTACAATTAAGCCAATCTGGGTAAAGATATTATTGTCGCCGCCGTAAATCAGCACACCACTTAGCGCCGACAACAACGTCATCGGAATGATCAGAATAATCGCCAGCGGTAAACTCAGGCTTTCGTACTGCGCAGCCAGTACCATAAACACCAACAATATGACCAACGGGTAGATAAACATACCGGCATTACCGGCCAGAATTTGCTGGTAAGTCAGTTCGGTCCACTCGTACGTCATACCGTTTGGTAAGGTGTCGGCCAGAATTTTTTCAATCGCTGCCTGTGCTTCACCCGTACTGTAACCGGGTGCCGGACCGCCGTTAACTTCTGCTGTAGTAAAGCCGTTGTAATGCATTACCCTGTCTGGCCCGGCGCTGTTGCTAACATTAATAAACGACGCCAGTGGCACCATCTCGCCTTTGCCGTTTGGCACTTTTAGCTGGCCAATTTGCTCTGGTGTTTGGCGAAATTGTTGATCTGCCTGCATATTAACCTGGTAAGTGCGGCCGAACTGGTTAAAGTCGTTCACATACACCGAGCCCATATAGGCCTGCAGTGTCTGGAATACCTCATCCAGCGCCACACCCTGCTGCTTGGCTTTGGTGCGGTCAATATCAACATCCAGCTGCGGTACATTGACCTGATAGCTGGAAAACACGCCGGCAAGTTCTGGCGTTTGCCAGGCTTGCATCATTACCTGCATGGTTACCTTGTACAGCTCTTCATAACCGTGGTTGGCGCGGTCCTGAATTTGTAGCCTGAAACCACCTATGGTGCCTAAACCCTGCACTGGCGGCGGCGGGAATATCGCAATAAAGGCATCTTCAATAGCGGCAAACTTTTGGTTTAATGCCGCAGCAATAGCACCGGCCGACATCGACGGATCGGTACGATCGGCAAAATCAGTCAGCGGGGTAAATACCACGCCGGAGTTCGGGCTATTGGTAAAACCATTAATGCTCAGGCCCGGAAAGGCTACCGAGTTTGCCACACCCGGTTGTTCCAGCGCGATGCGGGACATTTCTTTGATTACCGCTTCGGTACGCTCTAATGAGGCCGCGTCAGGTAGCTGGGCAAAGGCCACCAGATACTGTTTATCCTGCCCCGGCACATAGCCGGTTGGCGTGGTAGCAAACTGCAGCCCGGTTAAGCCCACTAACGCGATATAAAGCACGCCAACAATGGCGCCAAAGCGAATAACTTTTTGTACCAGATAGCCGTAGCCGGTAGATAAACGGGCAAAAAAGCGATTGAACGGGCCAAATAACCAGCCACCTAACAACTTGTCCATGCCACGGGTTAGCGCATCTTTTTTCTCGCCGTGGCCTCGTAACAGCAGCGCCGACAGCGCCGGGCTTAGCGTTAGCGAGTTAATGGCCGAGATAAAGGTAGAAATGGTAATAGTTAACGCAAATTGCTTATAAAACTGGCCGGTTAAACCCGACATAAAAGCGGTAGGAATAAATACTGCCGCTAATACCAGCGTAGTGGCAACAATGGGGCCGGTCACTTCTTTCATGGCTTTTTGCGTAGCCGCAATGGGTGACAAGCCTTCACTGATATTTCGCTCAACGTTTTCAACAACAACGATGGCGTCATCCACCACGATACCGATGGCCAGTACTAAACCAAACAGCGACAACGCATTAAGTGAAAAGCCCAGCAGGTGCATAAAAGCAAAGGTGCCCACTAAAGATACCGGTACTGCCACCAGCGGTATAATAGACGCGCGCCAGGTTTGTAAAAACAGCACCACCACCAATACCACTAACAACACCGCTTCCAGCAGGGTTTTTACCACGGCTTCAATTGAACCACGGACAAACACGGTTGGGTCGTATACGATGTCGTAGGCTAAGCCGTCGGGGAAGTTTTTTGCCAACTCCGCCATTTTCGCCCGCACATCGTCAGAAATTTGAATAGCGTTAGAACCTGATGCCTGAAAAATTGGGATCGCCACCGCATCTTTATTATCCAGCAACGAGCGCAACGCATAGGTTGAGGCACCCAGTTCAATGCGGGCGACATCTTTAAGCCGGCTAATTTCACCGTTAGCGCCCACTTTAATAATGATATCTTCAAACTCTTCAACCGCTGCCAGCCGGCCTTTAACGTTGATTAACAGCTGAAACTCGGCATCGCCACTGGGCTGCGCACCCAGGCTGCCGGCCGCGGCTTGCTGGTTCTGCTCTCGAATTGCCGTGGTAATTTGCGCGGGTGATAAACCCAGTGCCGCAACTTTATTTGGATCCAGCCAGATACGCATACTGTAATCACCGGCACCGAATAAACGCACTGCGCCAACGCCTTCAATGCGGGCCAGTTCGTCTTTGACATTCAGCGCCGCGTAGTTCGACAAGTACAGCATATCGTAGCGACTATCCGGCGACGTTAAATGCACCACCATGGTTAAATCGGGTGATGATTTCTCGGTAACCACACCTAACCGTTGCACCTCAAGTGGTAAGCGCGGCTTGGCACGCTCTACCCGGCTTTGCACCTGAGTTTGCGCTAAATCGACATCGGTACCAATGGCGAACGTTACCGTTAACGTCATGCGACCATCAGAGGTAGCCTGAGAAGACATATACAGCATATCTTCCACGCCGTTAATTTCCTGCTCTAGCGGTGACGCCACCGTTTGCGCAATCACTTTAGGGTTAGCGCCAGGATAATTCGCTGTTACCACCACAGTTGGTGGTACAACTTCTGGGTATTCAGTTACAGGTAACTGCCATACCGCAATAGCGCCGGTAATAAAAAACAGCAGTGAGATAACCGCAGCAAAAATAGGCCGGCGGATAAAAAATTGCGAAAACATGTGCTACTCCTTAACCCCGGCCCGGTGTTTCACCGGTGTTGACGGTTGCCGCTGAACTGTCTGCCTGCGCAGTCAGTGCGACACTGGCGTGATCCAGCACCTGTTGCTTACGGCGTAAACCAGCCAATTGCGCGGCAGAGGCCATATCAACCAGCTTTGGCTCTATTTGCATACTGGGGCGCACGCGCTGCAAGCCGTTTACCACGATGCGATCATCAGCAGCTAAGCCGCTGTTAATAATGCGCAACCCATTTACTTTCTCGCCCAGTGTTACCGCGCGATATTCCAGCTGATTATTGCTGTTTACCACCAACACAAACTTGTTATTTAAGTCTGTGCCAATGGCCTTTTCGTCAATCAGCACACCGTCGAACGAGCTGCTGCCGGCCAGGCGGATGCGGGCAAATAGCCCGGGTAACAGGCTGTTGTCGCTGTTGGCAAAGCTGGCTCGAATACGGATAGTGCCGGTTTGCGCATCAATACGGTTGTCGACAAAATCAACATTGCCAACATGTTGATAGTCACTGTCACCGGTCAGCGCCATATACACCGGGTTAGCCGCTGCATCACGGGTGTCAGCCCGCTTACCAGAGTTTGCCAGTGCGGCATACTTCAGATAGGTTTGCTCATCAACGTCAAAGTAGGCATACATTTTATCGGTTGACACCAAACTGGTTAACCGGGTTTGGCCGGCATTGACATAATTACCGGCGGTAACCAAGGCATAAGACACCCGGCCACTAATGGGCGCCCGCACACTGGTGTAACTTAAATCCAGCTCGGCCCGCTCCAACGCCGCTTTTACCGACGCTACCGCCGCAGCTGTTTGTTGTTTGCGTGCTAAACGGCTATCCAGCACTTCGGCTGATATGGCGCGCTGTGCACTGAGCTTTTCTGCGCGCTGGTATTCACTGGC
>JBFKFH010000210.1:0-5587 GCA_041618685.1 Rheinheimera sp. | reverse complement strand
CGCTGATCGCTGTGCCGCTAAGCCGGGTCAATCCGCGCCAGGGTAAGTTTGGTCGCTTGTTGCCGGCGTTGCTGTTGTATCTTGGTTATTACTCGTTGCTGATCATTGCCCGTTCTGCGTTGGAAGATGGCAAAATTCCGCCACAATTAGGCATGTGGTGGTTACATGGCATCGCGTTAGCATTGGGTAGTGTGTTAATTATGCGCAATCGCCGCAGCGCGCAACGCTTTCAAGCCTGGCTGGCAGGTAGACGCTGATATGTTAAAAATCCTCGATATCTATATTGGACGCACTATTTTAAACACGTCGCTGCTGACATTAAGCGTGTTGTTGGCTATTTCTGCCATGTTTAAATTTATCGACCAAATGCGTTCGGTGGGGCGCGGTTATTACGATATGGTGCATGCAGCCTTGTTTACTCTGTATAGCGTGCCGGGCGATTTAGTCACCTTTTTCCCGATGGCGGCACTGATCGGTGGTTTGATTGGCTTAGGTATGCTGGCCAGTAGCAGTGAGTTGGTGGTGATGCAGGCCGCAGGCTTGTCGCGGTTTAATATTATCAGTTCCGTAATGAAAACTGCGGTGTTGATGATGCTGCTGGTAATGGCGGTGGCAGAGTGGGGGGCACCGGTTAGCGATCGCGCCGCGCGCGAATTGCGAACTAAAGCGATTTCTGATGGTAGCCTATTTGCTGCACAGCAAGGGGTGTGGGCAAAAGATGGGGCTAACTTTGTCAATATCCGCAAAGTGGATGATTTTGGTAACTTAGAGCAGGTTGTCGTGTACCAGTTTGATGAACAGTTACAGCTGCTCTCTATTGTCAGTGCTGCTAAAGCGATATACCAGCGGGATGCCTGGCAATTGCAGCAGGTCAATCAGCTGGACTTTACCCCCGAGCGTATCATTCAGCAGCAGTGGCCGCAGCAGAGCTGGCGCTCTTCATTGACACCGGACAAACTCGGCGTGGTGACAATTAAACCAGAAATGCTATCGCTAAGCGGGTTAACCGATTACGTTGAGTATTTACGGCAAAACTCTCAGGATCCCAGCCGTTATGAACTGGCATTCTGGCGCAAAGCGTTACAACCCGTCACCATTATCGCGATGTTACTGATGGCGTTATCCTTTATTTTTGGCCCCTTGCGCAGTGTCACTATGGCTGCCAGGGTGCTGATGGGTATTTTAACCGGCTTTGCGTTTTATATGAGCAATGAGGTATTTGGCCCGGTCGCGTTGGTGTATCAACTGCCACCACTGGCAGGCGCTTTGCTGCCTAGCCTGCTGTTTATCGCGTTGTCGGTGTATTTTATGCGGAAGAAGGTTTAACGCAGCCCTAGCGGGCTGCTTTATGAATATTCAGCAGCTTGCTTTGCTCTTTACTGAGCACAACAACCTGAGTGTTGCTCAGCTGATCCTGTAGCGCCAGCCCTTTACCCCAGCGTAGCCAAAGCCAGAGATTTCCCAGCCCGAATAAGGCGGTTAGGCCGCGCAACACTGCTTGTTTAACACTGATTTTATTGCCGTTTTGCTGCAGCAGAATAATGCGCCATGCGCGCATACCCAGCGTCTGTCCGCCTTTGCACCAAAAGTACAGATAAAACCAACAGATCCAGCTGAGTGAATATAGCTGAAACCAGATTTTGTGCCGGGTAATAAAATCAGCATGATCAAGGTAATCTGCCAGCGAAATCAGCCCGATACTGTTAAGCAGCGCTACCAACAGCAACGCCAGCGCCATAGCGGCCATCCACAGTGCCGCCAGTACTAACCAGTCATACAACATTGCCGCAAGGCGACGTATCAGGCCCGCGCGGGGGGCATCAGCAAACATAGTGTTATCCGGTAATTTAAGCCGCCGCAGTGTAGCATGCTGCCTGGCTTTTTCGAAGTGGCAGCAAGGTCACTGTGGCGTTGTAGCTTTGTGCTGCTTTATCAGTTGTTGGTAGCGTTGTTGGCCAATACTGCCATCTGTAACCTGGGCCAGTCGCAATACCGTCAGGCCGCTGTAATGGCCGCGGCGCAATACCGCTGCGATATTATCCCAGCCGTGTTGCTGCGTGACCCCGCCAGCGAGCGCATTTTCGCCTTTAATCACTACCTGTTGCCGTGCCGCCTCGGCACCAAGCCAGCCCACCAGGCTTTTTGCCATCGACTGACTGGCAGCCGTGGGGTTGTCATCCATCTCCAGCGCGGTAAAGTGCAGCACCACAGCCCGGCTGGCTGTTGAATTGCGCGCTGCCAGTTCGACAATGCTGCTGTAGCCAAAACCGTTACTGTTTAAGTAAGGTGTGTCAGTGGCGATCAGGCCGGCAGCCAGCTCTGCACTGCGCCGGCTATGATCGGGCGCCGCAATTTTCCAATGAATACCGGGGATCTTAAAACCCAGTTCAACTGCGGACAGCGGGCCGCTAAAGGCTGCCTGGGCGCTCGCCAACATGCGCTGACCATGATCAAGCAGCGCCTGATGATACCAGCGGACAAAGTCGCGGCCATAGGGGCTGGTAAACTGGGCGCCACTTTGAATAAAGACAGTGCCATCTGCCGGTGGTAGCAGTTGATTAAAGTCGCTGAAATCACGGCGCCAAGCCAGATTTAATTGACTGATTTGCTGATATTTCTGCTGCATGGCCCGGCGAAAATCAGCGATTGCCAGCGTGGAGTAGGCCTGAAAGCCACCGCGGCTGGGATACCCGGTGCGGTCGCCGTCATGGGTATTGTAAGATGGGTAACGCAGCTCACCGGCCGGCCCCATAGAAATATTGATTTCGCTAATTTGCGCTGCCAGTTCAGCGTAGCGCTTGGCAAAGGCCTGCATAAATTCGCTGTACTGCGACAATACCCATTTATCGGCCCACAACGATACCGTTTCTGTCGAGCGGTTACCAAACTCACTTTGGTATTGTAGATCAGCACTGCTGATACCTGCGGCAGAAAAGTGCTGCCAAATCCAGGGCGGCAACGGAATATCGCAATCATCACCTACATTGCCGCCGCACTGGTGAAACGCCATAATCGGGATAATATTCAACCCGGCACTGCGGATATCGGCAAAAATAGCATCGTAATACTGCCAGTTAAATTGCTGATCGCCAGTTTGCTCAACCAGCCCCCACCATACATCAACCGACACGCCCTCCACGCCAATTTGTTTCGCCACTGCGAGTTGGGTGCGAAATTCAGCCCGATCCGTCACCAGTAATGGTGCCATGACATTGGCGGTGAACGCACATACGGTAAGTGGGGATAACAGTAACAGGAATAGAATAATACGCATTGGTATCTCTGGTGGCTGGCACTGGGCATATTAAACCGCGCCTTCGGGGCAAAGTGTTGTTCAGTTACGACAATTTGTATTGGCACATAGCTGGGCGCGTGTTTTGCTGTATTTTTGTGCAACTAAAAGCGCAGGGCATAAATTCACTTGCGCAACGCGGTTCGCATCGTATAATGCAAGCGTTTACCTCATAAAATCCCTCAGTGCCTGGGTGGCGAAATCGGTAGACGCAGCGGATTCAAAATCCGCCGGGGGAAACTCCGTGTCGGTTCGAGTCCGACCCTAGGCACCATATACTGATATATTCCATTAAATTAATTTGCTATCGCAAACCTAACGTTCGCCTTTATAATGCTTGCTGCAAACGTAAACGTTTTGAAATTTCGTAAAATGCTCTATAACTTAGAGAACCTGTCGGAAAGTCAGCATAGGAATTTACCTTGGCGCCAGCATTTCATAGCACGAAGCCTCGTCAATCGCTGGTAAAAAAGCTAACCAAACTAAATTTACTGGTTTTGTGTGGCGCTATGCTGATTAGCTTAATTTTAATTGCCTCTGTGCTTTGGTTAAGCGCGCGCGAGCGGCAAGCCGAGGCGGCAGAGCTGGCGGCGTCGCAGCTGGCCAATAATGTTGCAGCCATGCTGGTGTTTAACGATCAGGCGGCGGCCGAGCGCGAACTTTCTTTAGTGGCCTCGCAGCGTGATATTTCTCAGCTGACACTTTGGGATAGCACCGGCAGTTTATTTGCCAGCGCAACACCGTTAACAAGTGATAGCGCGTTACCTGAGGCGTCATTCAAAGTCGTTAATACTGCGCAGCGGGATTACGCTGACCTGCATATTCAGCTTTATGTTCCTGTTGTGGTGCAAGACAAACTTGAAGGCGTTATTTTTTACCAGGAAAGCCTACACCAAATGCTTAATTGGTTTTTAAAAGGTCTGGCGCTGCTATCGACCATTATGCTGCTGATTTTTCTGCTGGCATCACGTTTGTTAATCCGTATCCAGAAGCATGCTCTGCGGCCGTTAGTCGAATTAGCCGAAGTCGCTGAGCAAGTTGCAGTAGAGCGCAACTATGGTTTACGTGCAGCCGTGCGGGCTGATGATGAAATTGGCCGTCTGACGCTGCGGTTCAATGAGTTATTAAAAAGAACTGAAATTTGGCAATCTGAACTCAGTGATAAACTCAGCCAGCAGCAACAGCAGGGTGAAGCCTTAAAAGAATTAGCGCACCGTGACAGTTTAACCGGGCTGGCAAACCGGCATCACTTTGAACAGCTCATTCAGCAAATGGTGCTGCAAAGTGTGCAAAAAAATCAATTATCTGCGCTGGTGTTTATCGATTTAGATAATTTCAAGTTTGTGAACGATAATTTTGGTCACGATGCCGGCGATGCGGTACTCATTGAGGTAGCGCGCCGCATCAGCGGTATTATTCGTATCAATGATAATCTTTGCCGGCTAGGTGGTGATGAGTTTGCATTGCTGCTACCGCAGCTCAATGCAGTGGCAGATGCTACCGTATTGTGTGAGCGTATTCTGGTGGAGGTGCGCCTGCCGTTACGGGTACAAGATAAAATAATGCCAATTGGTCTGAGTATTGGCATCGCATTATGTCCGCGACATTCATCTGATGCAGCGCAACTGTTACAGTATGCCGATAGTGCAATGTATGAAGCAAAACGAGCAGGTAAAAATGACTATAAACTCTATCGCGATGCTTAACATCAGTGTGCTGTTTTGCGCGCTAATCGGCTGTGCAGCCGCACAAGCCAATACCCCGCCAAGCCTGGAAGATTTGC
Organism: Rheinheimera sp.; assembly: GCA_041618685.1. Taxonomy (GTDB): domain Bacteria; phylum Pseudomonadota; class Gammaproteobacteria; order Enterobacterales; family Alteromonadaceae; genus Alishewanella. The sequence goes on along the minus strand of JBFKFH010000210.1, from coordinate 512 downwards.
TACGGCAGGATACCAAGAACGACCCGGCAGCGGTGGAGGTTTCCACGTCGGCGCGTAATATCAAAAGTGTACGTAATTCACCGCAAGCCACTTATATCGTTACCGATGCCGAAATCCTTACCTTTAATTTAAAAACCTTAGCCGAAATCCTGAATTTTTTTCCCGGGCTTTATACCAGCTCTGATAGCTCATTTGATTATTTAACGGCGCGGGGTATTGGTCGTCCGGGCGATTATAATTCCCGCATATTGTTTTTAGTGGACGGCACCCGGGTGAATAATAACCTGTATGATGCGGGTCTGATTGCAGCCGATTTTTATATCGACACCGAGTTGATTGATAGGGTGGAATATAGCCCAGGTGCTGGCTCAACGTTGTACGGTAACAACGCATTTTTGGGCGTGGTCAATGTCATTACCAAGCGCAGCAATAAGCTGCGTGGGGTAGAGGTTACCGTAGGCGCAGATAATAAAGACGGTCAACAGTATCGCGCCAGTTATGGTCTGCGTAAT
>JBFKFH010000209.1:0-5640 GCA_041618685.1 Rheinheimera sp. | reverse complement strand
TGACGGTATCTGGGGGCATTTGTTCGAAAGCATCTATTACGTACAGCGACGTGACCGGCGCAAGCGGCGCGAATTACGTAATGTGGTGCGGCGTTTTCGTGACGGCGCTGAAGCGTTACCCGAAGCGGTCGTTGTGCTACGCGCTGACTGGAGCATTGTCTGGAGCAATAAGCTGGCACAAATTCTGATTGGCCTGCACTGGCCGGCGGATGAGGGGCTGCGGCTGGACAATTTAATACGCCATCCTGATTTTTTGCACTATCTGCAGGTGACAAAATTTGACTTGCCGATAGAGTTGCCATCGCCGGTTAACGACCAGCTGACGCTGGAATTTAACATTATGCCGTACGGTGTCGCCCAGTATTTGCTGATTGTGCGTGATATTTCTCAGCTAAAACAACTGGAACAGGTGCGCAAAGATTTTGTCGCCAATGTATCGCACGAGCTGCGCACCCCGCTTACTGTGCTGCAGGGTTATCTGGAAGTGATGGATGATGCGCATCTGCCCGATAAAGCCATGTGGAAAAAAGCGCATAATGTGATGTTGGACCAAACCAAACGGATGGATGCGCTGGTGCAGCAATTATTGACCTTGTCGCGGATTGAAGCCTCTGCAAGGGTACAGTTTGATGATGAAGTTGACGTTCCCGCGATGCTGCGGCAGCTGGAACAGGAAACGCAAACACTGAACCGTGATAAACAGCATCAACTGACCTTCGATGTTGACCCCGAGCTTAAAGTTACCGGCGTCAGCGAAGAGTTACGCAGTGTATTTTCTAATCTGGTGATCAATGCGATTAAATACACCCCCAATGGTGGCAAGATTGATGTCAGCTGGCAGCGTCAGCATGTAAAAGCGCTATTTTCTGTCAATGACAATGGCCCTGGCATAGCGCCGCAACATGTTAAACGCTTAACGGAACGGTTTTACCGTGTCGATGAAGCACGGGCCCGTAACACCGGTGGCACCGGACTGGGGCTGGCCATTGTTAAACATGTACTGTCACGCCATAACAGCCGGCTGATGATTTTCAGCGAACCTGGCAAAGGCAGCAGTTTTTCTTTTACGCTGCCGCCAGAACTGGTGCTGGGTAATCACAGCTCACGCCAGGGCCACAGCAGCAGACTTTGAAACTGCGCCATATCTGCCGGGCTAGCGGGCGGCGTTCAGGCTCAGACACATACTCAAATGCTCGCAAATAAAGCACAGCTGGCGGTAATCATCATCATGAATTGCCGGCTGGTTCGCCCGGCGTTGTGCGCTGATGATGCCGATAACCTTGTCGTGTATTTTTACCACCGTCAGCGCCATAGCACCGCGTTGCAGCAGATTCTCTGTCTGTTCGTCGATATAGTTTCGCCATTGCGGCTGGCGGGCATCATTAATCAGCATTGGTTGTGCTTGCTTGACTGTAACCGCAAACAGATTCTGCCCCAGCGCAATATTGATAGAGCGACGGTCGGTGTTTTGTATACCCTGGTTGTCGTAAGCTGAGCGTGACTCCAGCCGGTTCTTATCGGCCGACAAAATCCAGAATGCACAGCTGTCGAAGGAAAAAATCGACGCCGCTTGTTGTAATAACAGATTTAATAATTCATTGATATTGCATCGGCGCAGCGTAAGTTGCTGCAGCTGTTGTATCAGTTGCAATACGGCACCATCACGGCTGACAGGCTCTGCAACCGGAATAAAATTAACAAAGTCGGCGTCGGTAGGTAAATGGTGAATATGGCTTTGCAGCACCTCAGCGCCATAGGAATGTAACATCGCCATTGTCAGCTGCCGCGTTTGTTTAATGCGTTCTTTAAGCTGACGCGGTTCTATTTTCATTAACTCAGCAATGTCGTCCAGCAGCCGGTTAAAGTCGGCTTTGTTCGGCGGTGGTGAATGTATTGCCGCACTTAACTGATTAGCCAGGCTAATGGTTTGCATTTCGCGGGTGCGGTTTTCAGGTTCATCCAGTGCTTTTAGCAGTAATTCACCCAGGTTCCAGGTCCGGGCTAAACCGGCACTGAGTTCATCAAAGCTAACACCGGTTTGTTCCTGGCAATACTGATTAAATTCGGCCGGCGGCAAGGCGCCCGCCTGGCGGATCAGTAAGGGACCATGTGGCGAATCACTACTCCAGAATGCGGTTTCACCAATGTGGTACAGCATCGCAGCCAGATAGACTTCTTCCTTGGTATCTTCATGATGATCCGGCAACATCATGCGGGCTAACAAGCCGGCATGAAACACATTAGCCATCAGCACCAGCAACCGCTCGTATATCGCCGGCAGCAGATTTTTTGACTTCAGCAACGCATCGAGAATTTTTGACGTCAGACAGATATTTTTCACCGCCTGAATGCCCAGCACTATCGCAGCCCGCGATACCGTACTGACTTTATGAACTGACGCGTGTTGCGTGGTATTAACCACTTTTAACAGGCAGGAAGACAGCGCCTGGTCGTGCAAAATAGCTTTGCTCAGCTCCGGGATCGACGAAATATCATCATTAGCAAACTTATCTAATGTACTGGCAATGGAAGTAATGGCAGGCAGCTCTTTTTTTGTCAGCAGCTCTGTCCATTGCGCCGCATTCAGCCGCTGTGGCTCTGTCATATCAGCAACACCTCGAATATGAAATAGTCTTTGCACAGCATAGGCTTTGATGCGGCAAATAGCCAATGTGAATTAACTGTAACCCACTGAATTGTATTTGATTATGAAATTATTGACTGTGTTATTTGGCTATCATGCAGGCGCCTGCTATAACCTGTTGCCGGCGGAAACACTGCTGGTGATGGTCATTTACCATGCCACAGGCCTGCATATGAGCGTAGATAATGGTAGAGCCGACAAACTTAAAGCCGCGTTTTTTCAGGTCTTTGCTCATCGCATCAGATTCCGGGCTGGTCGCGCGGTAATCTGCCGGGCTGGCAATGGTGTTTTGCTGGGGAGTACCTGCGACGAAGCGCCACTGATAGTTACTGAAACTACCAAACTCGGCCTGAACTTCTAAAAAGCGCGCGGCATTATTAATGGCTGCTGCCACTTTTAACCGGTTACGGATAATGCCGGGATTTTGCAGCAATTCAGCTGTCTTGGCACTATTAAAGGCCGCCACTTTAACCGGATCAAAATTGGCGAAAGCAGCGCGATAGTTATCGCGCTTTTTTAACACCGTATACCAGCTTAAACCCGCCTGAGCGGCTTCCAGCGTTAAAAACTCGAACAGCTTGTTATCGTCATAAACCGGCACACCCCATTCGGTATCATGATACGCCACATAGTCAGGTTTGGTCAGATCTACCCAGTGGCAGCGACACAGTGCAGTCATCAACTATTCCTTATTCAGCTGTGGCGGCGCCGCCAGATAATCGAGCGCCAGTGCACTAAGTGCACGCACGCCGTTAATCAGGGCCGCCTCATTGATATCGAACATTGGCGAGTGGTTGGGCGGTACTTCATCTAAGGTTTTGCCCGTTGGGGAAATACCTAAAAAGAAAAACACACCGGGGATTTTCTGCTGATAAAACGAGAAATCTTCGGCGCCGGTAATCGGTTTGATTGTCGCGACACCTTTGGCGCCGGCGGCCCATTGCAGGCTCGGCATGGCCCAATGTGTTAACACCGGGTCGTTCCAGGTAACGGCGGCAAAATTATGCACTGAAAATTCGGCCTCGGCCCCGCTGGCCTGTGCAATATGCTTACTGGTGTGCGCCATGCGGCTAATTAAATCGTCGCGCATTGCGCTGTCAAAGGTGCGAATGGTGCCTTCAAGTTTGACGTCGTCAGGAATAATGTTCCAGCGAATACCCCCATGTACCTGACCAAACGACACCACAGCAGGTGCCTTGGTTACATCAATTTGCCGTGCCGGGATCAGGTTAATGGCGTTAATCAGCTGGCCGCTAACGTTAATGGGGTCAATACCACGCCATGGTGAAGAGCCATGCACCTGTTTGCCTTTTACCGTGATCTGAAAGCTGTCCGCTGCAGCCATGATGCCTTCTGTTTTTACCTGTATTTGCCCAGCCTCACCTGGCCAGACATGCAGGCCGAAAATAGCCGACGGTGTTGGGTTACTGAACAAACCCTGTGCCAGCATCAGCTTAGCGCCGCCGTCCTCACCGGCTGGCGGGCCTTCTTCAGCGGGTTGAAATATAAACATGATGGTACCGCTGATATTGTGTTTTTGCTGACTAAGCACTTCAGCTACGCCCATCAGCATAGCGACATGGGCATCATGACCACAGGCATGCATAACACCGGTTTGCTGGCCGTTAAATTCACTGGTTACCTTTGATGCAAAGGCTAAACCGGTTTGCTCGGTTACTGGCAGTGCATCCATATCTGCCCGCAGTGCCACCACAGGTCCCTTTTTTGCACCGGTTAAAATACCCACGACACCGGTATGCGCAATGCCGGTGCGTACTTCCAAACCCAGCGCTGTTAAATGTTCAGCAACTTTGGCAGCGGTGCGCACCTCCCGGTTCGACAACTCCGGATGTTGGTGAATATCGCGCCGCCATTGAATGACTTTGGGCATTACCTGCGCTATCTGCTGATTCAGCTCGGGCTTTATTTCTGTACTGGCGATCGCCTCAGCGGTAGGTAGCAAAGAGAGTAATGCCAGGCTAAGCGATGCGTAGTTAATCCATGCGCAATTAAGCAGTGCGTTACTAAATATTGACTGACGCATAGCGGCTCCAATTTTTGTTGTCAGCACTTACCTTAAGGGTAAATGCGGCAAAAGCCAAGGCGGCAATATTAACCCGGGCTATGTTCGCTGATGCCCGGGCAATCCAGCATAAAAGCAATTTTCTTCAGTGTTTTTTGCTCAGCTGCCAAATCTGCGGCCAGCAGGCTTTGCTGTGTCAGCCAGTCAGGCGGTAACTGCAGTTGCAGATACTGAGGATCGGCTTTTACCGTCAATTCAGGCAGGATGTCATCACGGCGTTTTTGATTTAACAACACTGCCAGCCGCAAGATCACCAGCAAACTGATGATCTGCGGCAGCTGGTACAGGCTAAACGCCGGCATTTCATCCAGACGGATTTTACGGCGGTGAAACCTTACCAGCGTAGCAATAAGTTGCTGTTGTTCCTGGTTAAAGCCAGGCAGGTTAGCGTTGTGCAGAATATAGGCGGAGTGTTTTTGTACGCCGGACGAATTAATATGTAGGCCCACTTCATACAGGGTTGCGGCCCAACCCAGCAGCATGGCGTCATCATCGTTCAGTTGCCAGCTGGCGCGCACCTGACTAAATAAAGTCAGTGCCGTGCGCTGCACCCGTTCTGCCTGCGCCATGTCAATATCATACCGGCGCTGCATGCTGGCAACGCTGTGTTCGCGAATATCGACATGTTGCAAGCGGTCACTCATTTCATATAGCACACCTTCGCGCAGAGCAGCGTCGATGTATACCATCTGCTCTATCTGCAGCAGGTGAAACGCTGCAATCAGAATCGCCAGGCCGGAGCAAAGCAACAGTTTACGGTCATCGGTTAAGCCTGGTAGCTCAAGTTGCTGGCTGTTCTCATGGCTTAATACGTGTTGTTGCAGCTGCTGCAAATGACTCAGTTCTATCGCGCCGCTGCTGTAGCCAAGCCCCACCACGATATCGCGCAGCGTTTTAATGGTGCCGGATGTGC
>JBFKFH010000208.1:0-5643 GCA_041618685.1 Rheinheimera sp. | reverse complement strand
GCCGTATTCATATCATCAATAAATGCTTTGTCTATCTTTAGCGTGTTAAGTGGAAACTGCTTCAAATACGCCAGTGATGAATAGCCGGTACCAAAGTCATCCATTGCCAGGTGTATACCCCTGGCACGCAGTTTTTTCATTGTATCTATCGCTTGTGGCGGTGATTGCATTACCGTCCCTTCAGTGATCTCCAATTCCAGGTGATATGAAGGCAATTCGGTTTGCTGCAAGGTGTCGTCAATCAGGTCGCATAGAAATGGCAAGCTAAACTGACGGGACGATAAATTAACCGCCACGCGGCCTTGAAATAACCCCTGATCGATCCACACTTTAACGGCTTGGCAGGCTTTACGCAGGACAACTTCACCAATTTCAATGATTTGGCCGGTTTCTTCAGCTACCGGAATAAAGGCAGCTGGGCTTATTACGCCACCTTTGGGCGTGATAAAACGTACCAGCGCTTCCATACCCACCAGTTGACCGCTGACAATATCCATTTTGGGCTGATAATAGACAACGAAATAGTCTTCTTTTAAACCATGCCGGATCAGGTTTTCCAGCTGTAGCCGTTTAACCGCCTGCTTGTTCATCGCATCGTTAAAAAACAGATAGCGGTTTGCGCCCTGACTTTTGGCATGATACATCGCGGTATCAGCATTGCGCAGTAGCTCTTGCGGGCCAATGCCGTCATCTGGAAACAACACTATACCAACACTGCTGGTGATGGCCAGTTCATGCTGGTTAACCTGCATTGGCTGGTTTATCAGTGCCAGTAATTCTTTAGCCAGCGAGGTAATATGATGTAAGTCATTGGTCTGATCCAGCAGCAGGGCAAACTCATCCCCGCCCAGCCGGTATAATTTATCACTGTAGCTACTATAGCTGCTTAATCGGGCAGATAGTTTGCACAGCAAGTTATCACCGAGTTCGTGCCCGAGTGAGTCATTGATTTTCTTAAAATTGTCTAAGTCGAATACCAGCAGGGCATGCTCTGTTTTTGCTCTGACCAGTTCACCTAGCTTTTGCATAAATAGTGCACGATTTGGCAAGCCGGTTAACGTATCACTGCTGGCCAGCCGGCTTAACTCGGCTTCACGCAGCTTACGCTCGGTAATATCAGAAAATACGGCGACATATTGGCTAATATTGCCCTGGTCATCTTTAATCTGATCGAATGTTAACTCAGCTTGGTATATGTCACCGTTTTGACGTTGTTCGCGAATCTCACCGGTCCAGCTGCCGTTTTGAGCCAGTTGCTGGCGAATTTCATGCATAAAGCGACTTGGATACAAAGACAGTTCGAAGCGTTTTTGCAGAATTTTCTCACGCGATTTACCGGTTATTTTGCTAAATGATGGGTTAACTTCAAGGATGGTAAAATCAGTATCACAAATCACTACGGCGTCAGAGATCGTTTGCAGGCAACGGGCGAATAATTGCAGTTGCTCTTCGGTTTGTTTTAGCTGATGAATATTTTTTAGCGTGCCCGTCATTCGGCTCGGTTTGCCATTGGCCGAATAGGCAACTGTTTTTCCACGATCCAGCACCCAGGTCCAGTTGCTATCTGCTGTTTTAAGCCGGTAGGTCGCTTCAAAAAACGCCGATTTACCATCCAAATGCTGTTGTAATGCCTGGGTTACCCGTTCGATATCCTGCGGGTGAATTTGTGCTTTGTTGGGAGGGAAATCCGGTGTTTCCGCCGGAAGTTCTATTGGGTTTAACCAGGAACTGGAGCGGTAAAGTTCACCGCTGCTGAGATCCCAATCCCATAGCTCATCACCGCTGCCCCACAGTGATAAACGTAAACGTTCTTCGCTATGCTCCAGCTTTTGCTGATAGCGGCGCATTTTAACAATACTGACATGCGCCAGAATAAGGGCGCCAAAGGAGCACAATAATACTGCACTTAACGTGTAGGGTTGCAAATAATTCCAGCCAAGAGCATAGAGACTAAATGGCAAAGAACCTAAAATGAGTGCACTGATTATTATAATAATTTTTTGTTTTATCGACACTTATAACAACTAGCGGACAATAAGTATCGTCACGTTATATAAGTTTGTCGGTAGTGTCAAAAGCATTTTGAGATTGCTGTAGTTGCTGCTTCAGACTTGCTGTATCACTGAAGCGTAAATGGCTGTGCTGTGGTTTACCATCGGTGGCAAGGAATATTGCATCATAATCCGGCAACAACAGTTGCTGCAAAAAGCTAATAAACTGCTCAAGGGTCAAAGACTGCATGGCAGTGATGATTCGTTCGTTTAGCGCAAAACTATAATCTTGCTGGCCCAGGGCTAACCAATAGCGCTTCGCTCTTGCGCCCAGGCTATTATCACGCTCGTTAAGCTGTGTTAACAGGCCTTGCTTGATATCAGTAAAATCGTCATTTGATAGCGCCTCGGTGTCTGACAAAAATGCGCGGAAAAACATAACAGTTGCTTCATACAGTTTCTCGCATGATGCAGTCGGAGACTGAATATAGAAGGCGATACCTGGCAAGGTATTAATGGGCACATAACCGGTACCTACCAGATAGCCCAATTGCTGTTCGGTGCGCAGTTGATGGAAGTACTCCGGTGACATGACATGATTGGCAAGCATAAACAACGCCATCTGTTGCGGGGTGGTCTGTTGTGCTGGCAGATATATAACCAGAGCATGATCGCTGTGATCGACATCCAGCTGTAGCCAAACCGGGCCAAGGTTTTTAATGGTAAAAGCCGGGTTTGTCAGGCAGGGACCGGTGCTGGCCAGCTTCGATTGCCAGTGTTGCAGCATGTGCTGTAGTTGTTGTGCCTGAAGTGATGACCAATTGCCCAGTAGCAGGCTTTCAACATGGACATGTTGCAGTAATTGCTGGTGAAACGTGACAAACTGATCAAAGCTCAGCTCATCCAGCGCATCGGCCAGTACATCAATTTCCGGGTTTAACGGTTGCAGTAAAGCCGATAATTGGCTAAATAAACGTGCAACTGGTTTATTTTTACTACTATTGCGCCAATGTCTGCTGAGCTGACGTTTCAGCTCGGCAAAGCGATATTCGCTAAACTGTTGTTGCAACATTTGTTGTAGCAGTTGTTCGAGCAATAGTAACTGGTTTGCCGCCATGCCACTGGTGTGAATGCTAATGCCCTGGCGTTGCACATGCACGTTGTAACTCAAGCCGATCGTGGTCGCAGCATAAAACTGTTGGTTAATGTTGTCCTGAAATAGTTCAACCCACAATCGGGTAGCCGCCAGTTGCTGACATCCACCGACACTGGAGGGCAAGCTTAACTGAACAAATATATGGCCTTTGGGGCTGGCGAAATCGGTATCTGCTTTGTACCAGACGCTCAGTGCCGGGTCTTCATATATGCGCAGTGGCGTTGCCATGTGTTTGTCCGTTGGCAACAAGCTGATATCACCATCCAGATACGGATTAGTAGGTGGCAACTGCAGCTCGGGAATGGGTCGTGCGCAGTTAAGTTGCTGTAGCAAGTCTGTAGGTAAGGGCACTATGCTGTAAGGGGTGTGATACCACCGGGCCTGTTTATCTGAGGGCACGTCACTGGCTATCAGCATCAGTCGCATATTATCGCTACTAAAATAGCTCAATATTTGTTGATACAGCGTCTCAGCAGGCAGTTCCATGCGGTAATCGCCAAAAATCACATCGGTAATCGGATAGTGTTGCATGCTAACTGACAAGTGATTCGCAGTTTGCAGCGCTGTGGAAGGCTCCTGATACAGGTATGCCCATTGCAGCAATTTCTGCCGCTCAGCAAACAATGGTTGCGGTAACGGCTGGCTTTTTAGCATTGCCAGTGTACTGAACAAGGCATGCAGAATTGCATCCCGTTCGTTCAGGCCCTTATCAGTCAGCTCAAATGCTATGGTGAAATCTTTATAATTACTGCCATCAATACCACCACCAGCACTTAGTTGGTTCACTAAATCCAGCTGCTTCAGATAGCTAAGCAATGAACCCGGTCCCTCATCACCCAGCAAATGTGCGATAAAGCTAATCAGCTTATGTTGGTACCATCGTTGTATGTCAGGCATTGCGAAACTAACGACTAGCTTTTGTGTATCACGGTGCGGTTGAATATTAAGCTGTATCGCCTGATGCTGTGGCAGATAGAGCGGAATATCCAGAGCTTTCTTCGCGTCAAGGTGGGATGGCAGTGCATTGAAGTACTGTTCAACATAGTGCTGTTGTTGCGCAATAGGGAGTGATGATACCAAGGCTAAGGTCATCCGGCTGGCGCTGTATTGTTGCTGAAAAAAATCTTGCAGCGCTTGTTGCAGGCTACCATCGGCATTGTCAGCCAGAGTGGTAAGATTACCGACAGAAAATTTGGCGAACGGATGTGCCGGATTAATACTTTCTTTATGCACCTGATAGATGCGCCGGCCGTCGTCTTTTAACTTTAATGAAAACTCAGCCTCAATGGCATGCCGTTCTTTTTCTACATATTCGCTGCTGAACAATGGCTGGCAAAACATATCGGCAAAGCGTGCCAGAGCGTCGGCAAAAAAACCGGTATCAATATCAAAGAAAAAGCTGCTGTGTTCTGTGCCCGTCCAGGCATTATGACTACCGCCATGGTGATTGATAAATTGTTGATAGTCACCGGCATCCGGATAGTTAGCTGAACCAAGAAATAGCATGTGCTCCAAAAAGTGCGCCAGACCTTCCCGATCTTGCGGGTCGTCAAAATGGCCGACATTTACTGTCAGCGCTGCTGCGCTTTTTTCACTGTCAGCCTGATGCACCAATAACACTGCCAGTCCGTTCGCCAATTTCAGGTAGTGATATTGACGTGTGTCGTTAGGACTTTGCAAAATTTGACTATTTTCCAATCCGGTTACCTTTTTAGGCTATGGTTGTGTAGACAGAGGACAACAGTGTCATAGCGATAAGTAATAAACAGCTAATATGTTATGCATTATTGGCAGTTACGCTGGGCAGTAACTTTCTTTATCATAGCGCACAATTTTTACCCGGCGTATTGTTATCTGCCCTACATCAGTTAACTGGGAACCTTGAGCAGTATGGTGTCACTTAAATGGTAAATCTCGTTATCATGCGTCACGGTGAAGCTGAACCGTTATCGTCACAAGATAATCAGCGTCAGCTTACCACGCGTGGACAGCAGGAAGTAAACCAAATGGCGCTATGGCTACAGCAGCACTATGCCGCTTTCGACTGGGTATGGGCCAGCCCATATTTGCGTACCCGCCAAACTGCAGAACTAATGTTAGCTAAGCAGGCGCCGTTTAGCCAGTTAGAAAGCATTCCGGAGCTGGTACCGGATGGTGATGCTGTTGTGTTCAAATCCTATTTTGATGCTCGCATCAGTGAAGCTCCTGATGCCAGAGTATTACTGGTATCACACATGCCACTGGTTAGTTTTTTGGTTGAGGCGTTTACTGTTCCGGGGCAAACTCCGGTGTTTAGCACGGCTCAGCTGGCCTGTATTGATTACCGGCCGCAACAAAATGGTCGGTTGCTGGAACGGTTATCACCGCAAGAGCTGACGTTACTGAGTTTTTAGGCTTTCAATTGACGCGCTGTTAGTCCTCAATGCTGAGCAGCAACAATAAAGCGCCATGTTTTCCCCAGCTCTTGGGTGCCGTATGAAATGCCCTGACATTGGG
>JBFKFH010000207.1:0-5659 GCA_041618685.1 Rheinheimera sp. | reverse complement strand
GCAGTGTCGGCTTACCTTAAGCAGTTTACCGAACCGTGCTTTACTGACGAACAGCAAGCCCGCTATGCCGCCTTGCTAAGCCAGGCCAGCGCCGAGCACTGATTTAGCTATTGGCCTGGTGCAATATCCGGGTCACAAGCCAACAAAGCGGTAATTGCTGCAGGCCGGTAGTGACGCGGAAATTGCCATAATGGTACCCGTGTAAGTTGGCGGCTGCTCGGTTAGCCGTGCTTGCCGGTAGTCCAGCCGTCGGTTGCCAGCAGGGATTCGCCTGAGGCAATCGCGCCTTCTTCTAAAGTGGTCGCCATAGAGTCATTCCAGCGATTCAGATAACCAAACAGCGCAATGACACCCATAATTTCAACAATTTCGCCTTCATCCCAGTGTTTTTTCATCTCGGCCTGAATTGTATCGTCCACGGCGTTAGGTACAGCTGACGCCGCCAGTGACAGCTCCAGAGCGGCACGCTCGGCGGCATTAAACGCCGGGTGGGTACGAAATTGCCAGATATTTGCCAGCTGTTCATCGGGCGCGCCGTACCGCTCGGCTGCACGAATAGTATGCGCCTGACAATAGCGGCAGCCGGTAGCATGGCTGGAAACATAGGCAATCAGTCGTTTTAGCGCTGATGTCACCCGGCCATGATTCGCCATTACCGCGATATTAAGCTGAATAAACGCTTTAGCAATAGCCGGTCGGTGGCTCATGGTAAGTACGCTGTTGGGGCAAAAGCCTAATGTTTCGTTAAAGAAGCGCGCCAGGTCAGCAACCTCCGTGTTCGCGTCAGCAGGTAAAGGGGCGATAAAGGGCATAATGTACTCCGGTAGTGTTCAGTGCGGTGATGAGATAACTATACAGTGGCTAATCATTACCCAGGGTTGAGTTGCGCTCGCTGTGCTGGATACGGTCAATCACAATAACGGCGGCCAGCAGCTGAGCTGTCCATTGCTCGGCCAGAATGTCTACGCCATAGCTATCTGACCAGCTAAACCATTGTTTGGAAATACTGGCCAGCAACTGGTTTTTTTGGCGAATTTCATATTCGTGCTGCCAGAAGTTGCCGGTCATGTCTAGCATGCCGTGGGGTGTTTGGATGGTAAAGCGGCTGGTCCAGAACGGCCAGAATTTTTTCCGGATCAGCCATTCTGTGCCATCGGCGTTTAGCAAACGGCAGGCCGGCATAAGGCTGAGATATTTGCGTTTAATTTTCAGCAGTGCCGTACCATTCTGGTCAAGTAATGTCTGGCTGCTGGACAGGCTAAACAACTTGCCTTGCGCCGTGAAGGCCGGGTTACCGTTGGCATCTTCGATGGTAAAGCTGTCGGTTAAGCTGAATATTTTCTGTTTAATGCGGTATTTCATGCCGTGTTACCATGTTGTAACGTTCTGCAGTGATAGTATCGCTGTGGCGTCAGAATCTAAAGCAGAAAATACCAGCTGCTTTATTGCCGGTGGCAATAGGGGCCACCCGGCGCAATATTGCGGTATAATCGACGCACTCCATTCTTTTACTACCAAGCCAGTTGTTTAAACATGAAATTTACGTCAGATCTTACGCCTTTATTGCAGCAGCTGTTACAGCAATGCCAGCCTTTGTATACCCAGGGCAAGGTTGCTAATTACATCCCGGCGCTGGCGCAGGTCGCGCCACAGCATGCGGCGGTGGCGGTGGCCACATTGGACGGAAAAGTGTTCAGTGCCGGTGCCGCTGAGCAGAATTTTTCTTTGCAGAGTATCTCAAAAATATTTGGCCTGGTTATGGCGATGAACCGGCTGGGGGATGAACTGTGGCAGCGGGTAAATATGGAGCCGTCGGGGCAACCCTTTAATTCAATTGTGCAGCTGGAATGGGAAAAGGGCATACCACGCAATCCGGTGATTAACGCCGGCGCGATTCTGGTCGCCGATGTGCTGGTAAGCCATTATTCAGCCAGCAAAACTGCATTTTTAACTTTCTTACGCCGCCTTACCGGCGTGGACAGTATTTATGCCGATCAGCAGGTATATTTGTCAGAATTAGAGCACGGCAACCGCAACGCGGCCCTGGCGTACCTGATGAAGAGTTTTGGCAATATTGAAGCGGAAGTACCGCAGGTGCTGGAGCACTATTTTCATCAGTGCGCGACAGCAATAAATTGCCGCCAGTTGGCGCAGTCATTACTGTTTTTGGCCAACCGGGGTGTTCAGCCGCATAGCAATGAGCAAATATGCAGCCGGCGTGATGCGCATCGGGTGAATGCCATTTTATCGACCAGTGGTATGTATGATCAGTCCGGTGAATTTGCCTTTAAAGTAGGCTTGCCAGCCAAAAGTGGTGTGGGTGGTGCCATCGTCGCCATAGTACCGCAATTTGGTGTAATCACGGCCTGGAGCCCACCACTTAACCGGTTTGGTAACTCGGTGGTGGCGATGCAACTGATCAGCCTGTTGGCTGAAGAACTGGGTTTATCGCTGTTTTAAAAGGCGCGCAGTGGGATTAGCCCGACAGCTGGAAACCGCATGGTGATTTGTTAACAAACGACTATAGTTGTAGGTAAGGCCTATCAGGAGGCTGTCGCCATGGACCAGAAATGTGCTGTCAGGCAACGGTTAAGGCGGCGGGTTGTTATGCACAGTGCTTTGTTGCTGGCGGGCATGCTGCTGATGTTATATCAGCTGCACGCTCAGACGCTGCGGGTAGCCGTGTCAGACGAAGATTCGCCACCGTTTTACTTTCAAAGTGGGGAAACATTTGACGGTTTCTCGGTTGAAGTATTGCACGCGGTAGCGACACAGCTAAACGTCACCCTGCAATGGCAACGTTTGCCATGGAGCCGGCTGATGCATCATGTCAGCAGTGGTAAAGCCGATGTGATATTGGTGTTTTATAAAACTGATGTCCGGCTGCAAGACTTCTATTACAGCAGCGAAAGTTATCTGCGAGACCCTATCGTATTGCTGTGCGCTCAGCCGTGTAAGGTGGCGTATGATGGCAGTCTGCAAAGTATACAGCATCTGCCGATAGCGGTAGTGCGTGGTTTTTCCTATGGCCCGTTGCTCGATAGCAGTGTGTTTAACCGCGCGACAGAAGTTGCATCAGATCCGCTGTTGTTTAAACTGCTGCTCAGTAACCGACTGCAACTTGGTATGGCATCGGCAATTAACGCCAGACACGCGCCGCAATTGCAGCATGCTGAAGACAGAGTACAGCTGTTACTGCCTCCACTGGATTATGTTGATATTTACTTTGCGTTTAGCAAACGCAGTGCGGTAACCACCGATTTCGTTTACCAGTTTGATCAAGCGCTGCGGCAATACAAAGCCTCGGCGGCGTATCAGCAATTGCTGCAGCGCTATCAGTTGGATTAGCCGGTTAGCTTAATGAATACGGCAGGCCATCCTTGCAGGTGAATTGCTTATTGCCTTTATGGGCGCAGCTAACCTGGCGGCCTGTGACCATACTAAACCAGATACAGTCCGGCTCAGCAGTTTGCAGCTGTATATCATCAATGCTGGCCTGATCCTGACAACCGGTGATGCCTTTGCGGTTTAATATCAGTTCGACATGACGACCATTATTATTCAGCACGATAGAGCACGGCGTTTCACGATGCCCGCTTAACGCAACAAACTGTGCCGGGTTACGCAACCCACTGGTACTGCCGTCGGCGAAAAATGCCAGTAACTGCTGGTAGTACACGACGTAACTGCAAACGTCTTTATGTGAACCTTGCTGCAGTGGAAAGGTTTTATCTAAAAATCCTTTTGAATAGTCCATGACCTGTTTGGTATGGCGCTGATTCAGCTCGTTAATCACGCTTAGCTCAGTCGCCATCCAGGCGGTCTGGTTTGGCGTTGTTGTGCTGTGTTGTTGGGCCATTGTCGTCATGATGTCATCCTCGTTATTTATCGGTACAGGTTGTGTCACTAAGCCGGCCTGGCATCCTGTTAGCGCAGTCACAATGTGTCTGAACGCAAGTGTTAGCAGGTGCAGCTTGCTGTGACGAACACGGCAGAAATTGCAAACCGTGTTTGATGCAACGTCATTGTTTTTCTCTTCCTGGCGAGTTGTTGCTATCGGTTAAAAACTAGTCTAGGCTAAAAATCAGCATAATTTCACAATAAAAATTTTACAGTGTGAATTTTACAAAATGAAACTAAACAAAAGCCTGCTTAGAAAGTCGCATTTTCTCGGTACGAAAATAAGAAACCTGAGAAAACGTAATAACTTAACAATGGAAGACTTATCTACCCGCTGTATCCGTGTTAACCCGGAGCAAGCGCCGTCGGTATCGTATTTGTCGATGATTGAACGCGGCAAACGTACGCCGGGCATTGAAATGCTGGAGGTCATAGCCGAAGTATTTCAAAAAGATCTGCATTGGTTTCTCGATGGGGAAGATGCCGGTGAAGATTTAACGCCAGAAAAAGGTAGCCGCGGCGGCATCAGCGGTATGGCACTGGAACCGGGTTTTTTATTTTCCAATGACATTTTGCAAATAGCCATTCCGGAGATGTTGTCGCAAACCGGCACCAGCGGTAAACAGTTTGCCCAGTTGCTGATCCGGGCTCATCAGGAACATAACCAAAACCATTTTCCAGAGCTGGAGCGGGCTGCCGAAGAAGTAGGCCAAAAACGCATGCCGCTTAACGTCGATGATCTGCTGATTATTGTAAAACAGCTTGGTTTAAAGGTTTCCTGGTTTGACGAGGCACCAAAAGAGCTTTTGGATGAGCTGGGTGTGCTGTCTAAAAATGTTTCAACCTCATTCTTTACCCCGCCTGGCACCTTGCATCTGAACAGCTTGCTAAAAGCTTTTCCAACCCGGTTAAAATACGAGTTGGCGGTCCATATCGGCCATGCGGTGTTGCACAACAAGGATGGTGTAAAAAGTAGTATGACAGTGGGGGGCGCGCATGATGACGAACAGTCACAGTCCAGTGATGTGCAGCCGCAGGACATTTTGCACGCCTGGCGTGATTTTGAGTCGAGCTTTTTTGCCGGTGCCTTATTGTGCCCTAAGTTGCCATTTCGTCAGTTACTTGACCGCCAGGGCTATGAAATTAGCTCGCATCTGCAGGCCGGAGTGTCGGCTTCTGTCGCAATGCGCCGCATGACAGCTGTCTCGCCCTATACGCACTGGCATTATTTTGATGCCTACACCCCCGGTAAGCTTAAGGCGGTATATCGCGGTAATGGTATTCCACTGCCGTGGGGCAATATGCGCCAGGTAGAAGACCCGTGCCAACATTGGGCGGTATTTCGGATGTTTGATGTGGAGGGGGTGGCTAGCAGTGCGCAATTATCCTTGCTTGATGTAAACGGCGCGCCGCGTATCTATTGCTGTGAGTCGACCAAGGTCAGTGACTTAGCGGGCAATACACATGTGTTGTGTGCGGGCATAGATTTAAACCCGGCGTTGCTGGCGCAGGGGGTGGATGCCGACAGCATGGCAGCTGAGTTAAAACAATTATGTATCGGTAGTGCCGGCGGCGCTAAGGTGCCGAAAACCATTCAAACGGCATTAACCAGTGTGGCTAATATTTTAAACATTAACTGGGTGGCGCGTAGCTTACAAAAGCCGGCCCAGCTGATTTGTGCCCGCGGTAATAGTTGCCCGCGTAGCCCCGGATGTTATCAGTGTGAAAGCCTTCGGGTATGATGCCCGAACAGAACCGG
>JBFKFH010000206.1:0-5715 GCA_041618685.1 Rheinheimera sp. | reverse complement strand
GTCAAAATGAGCACGTTTCATAGTAATTTCCTTAATAAAACCAGCGAAATAAATCAACTGTATCAAAATCAGTCTGGCCAGATTAGCCTGCTTTGATATACAGTTAAAATATAATAATCCTGTATCAGGTATAGTTTAAAACTATGGATATTCGCCAGCTTAGCTATTTCGTTGCGGTGTATGAGCAAGGCAGTGTCAGTGCGGCTGCCCGGCATTGCTGTGTAGCGCAACCTTCGCTATCGGCTGCACTACGTCAGCTGGAACAAGAGTTAGGTGTTAGTCTTTTTAATCGCCTACCCAAGGGTGTTAGCCCCACCGAAGATGGCGAAAAGCTCTATGGCCATGCTGGTCGCCTGCTCGGTCAGCTGCGTTCATTAAAAGCCTCTTTTCGTCAGCCGGTTGAAAAAGTGCAGTTCCGATTGGGGTTGATCCGTGCTCTGGGCGTAGAACGCATGAGTCAGCTATTACGAGAGTTTAGTAATCAGATCGAGGGGCTGGAATTGCATCTGGTAGAGCCGGATCAACCCTACGACGCCTGTATTACTACGCCAACGCAGCTAAAGGTCGGTGACGCATTTCAACCTATCTGGCGCGACCGCTATATGCTGGCACTGCCACCAGGCTTGCCATTAACGTTGCAAGACGCTATTGCATTGGACGATTTTGAAAATCTGCCGCTAATCAAACGTACCCCCTGCGATGCGTGGAACAGCTTGTATCCAGAGCTGGTACGTAGAGGCATTAAACCTGCTCTACGGGCCGATATTCAAACCATTGAATATGCGCTCGGTCTGGTGTCTGCGGGCGTTGGTTGTGCGCTGGTGCCAGATTTTGATAGCCTGGCACAGCGCACCGATGTCGTATTAAGGCCAATAAAAACATTAAAACTTGAGCGTACACTCGGGCTTTCATACAACCGCAACAGCGACAATGTATCGCTAGCTATTCTGCGTGAACTATGCCGGCAAGCGGCTAATATCGACCAGCACCCGCAACAATATTTTTAATCACATGTTTAGATAAAAGTACCGCATAACCGTACGAAATAGCATGAAAGCGGTGCCGTATACCGGGTGCAACTGCTACACTGCGGCAATATCTTTGATTTAACGCCTTTTTTGACACGTTACTATGACAAATAAAGCAAGTTTATACTTTCACGACTACGAGACTTGGGGCGCCGACCCTAAACGCGATCGCCCGGCTCAGTTTGCCGGCATCCGCACCGATTTAGAGCTGAACATTATCAGTGAGCCCGATGTCTGGTATTGCCAGCTCGCTAATGACTACCTACCCCATCCGCAAGCGGCGCTAATTACCGGATTAACGCCTCAGTTATGTAATAAAAAAGGCTTGCGTGAAACCGAGTTTATGCAACGTATTGTTAGCCGTTTCAGCGAGCCCAATACCTGTGTGCTGGGCTACAATAACCTTCGATTTGACGACGAGGTAACCCGCCACAGCCTGTTTCGCAACTTTGTTGAACCCTATAGCAGGGAATGGCAGCATGGTAACAGCCGCTGGGATCTGATTGACATGGTTAGAGCGTGCTATGCACTGCGGCCGGAAGGTATTGTCTGGCCGACACGCGAAGATGGCAGCCCCAGTTTTAAACTGGAAGAGTTAAGCCGGGCGAATGGTTTGCTGCACGAGCAAGCGCATGATGCATTGTCCGATGTCTATGCCACTATCGCCATTGCCAAACTGATCAAAGAAAAGCAGCCTAAGCTATTTAGTTACTTATTTTCTCTGCGGATAAAACAAGCGGCGGCTGAGCTAATTGATGTAGCCGCCATGACCCCTTTGGTGCATGTTTCGTCAAAATTCCCTGCCAGCTCAGGTTGCGTTAGCTGGATTGTTCCGCTGGCTTTTCACCCCAGCAATAAAAATGCGGTGATATGTTACAACCTGCAATCAGATCCATCACCGCTGCTCGATGATGATATCGCTACTCTGCAACAGAAACTTTATACCAAAAGCGCAGATTTAGCCGAGGGCGAACAGCGGCTGGGGCTGAAGCTTATCCATCTGAATAAATGCCCGGTGTTGGCACCGGCAAAAACATTAACTGAAGAACGTGCGATTGAACTGGGTATTAACCGGCCGCAATGTTTGCAGCATTTAGGCTGGCTTCGTCAGCATCGTATAACACAAAGTAAGGTAGTCGAACTTTATCAACAGCTTGATCCATATCCAGCAGAATCGAACCCGGATTATCAGTTATACAATGGTTTTATCAGCCCGGCCGACAAACAAAAAATGCACCAGCTGCATACATTAGCGCCCGAACAACTTGGCACCTCAGCACCGGTTTTCGCCGACGAGCGACTGAATAACCTGTTATTTTTATATCGTGCCCGAAACTATCCTGCTACGTTAACCGATAGCGAGCAGCAAAAATGGCAACGTTACCGTACCGATAAACTGATGCATGGCCTGGACAAACCCAACCTGACAATGGAAGAGTTCAGTTTAGTACTGGAGAACCTGGCTCACGAACACGCCAGTGACGAGAAAAAAATGCAGGTACTTAAAGCATTATACCTGTATGCACAAAGCCTTTAAAAAAACACCGGTTTTCACCGGTGTTCTAACATCATTCTTTTTCAGCCAGTTTCTTTAAATTTTCATGAATTTTAAACAGTACTATAAGTAGTTCACACCAAATTCGGACACCAATACTACCAAAAATCAAAATTCCCAGCCCTTGCCAAAAACTGCCATAAGCCGTAAACATCGCACTTAATCCACTTATTAACACACCCAGCAACATTAGCCAGTATACAAACGTAATGATCTTCGGAGTAAGCATAGCGTCAAAAAACAGCACATCTTTCATAAATTATCCTTATTATTTTCTTTATTTATCAATAATTAAAATGTCTTGCTGCTTAACCATATGCCACAGTGCAGCCAGTAGCAACTCCGACGAGTATAACTATTAATAACTTGTGTCTACCTTTGCTTTTTAGCTACTAATCTTTATACTCGCATCCTACTTGTCGGAGTGCCCAGCTGTTTACAGCGGGCTGAGACCGTGAAAACGGGATCCGTTGAACCTGATCAGGCTAATACCTGCGAAGGGAAACAAGGGAAACGCATTATGTTACGCCGCTGATCTGTCTGTATTGATCAGCAGTGCCTGTCGTATTGCGCCCTCACTCCGGACAAGCAACCTCAACTTGTTAACCGGAGCTTGCTATGTCTACTACCAAACGTGATTTACGTGCCCATGCCAGGGCATCGATTAACGCCTTGCAAGGTGAAACCTTCCCCGGCTCAAGCCGGCGCTATCTGCAGTGTCCAAATAGTCAGGTACAAGTACCGGTACGCGACATTCATCAAACCCCAACGAAACACGCTGATGGTCGTGAATATGCAAACGCTGCATTATCGGTTTATGACACCTCGGGTGCCTATGGTGATCCGGCGCAACAGTTAGATGTACTAAAAGGACTGCCCAAACTGCGTCTGAACTGGATTAAGGCCCGGCACGATATTGCCCCATCTCCTCTACCCGCCTTCGATGAGATTGCTCTGGATGAGCACATTACTGAGTTTGAGCATCAACCTTTACGGGCAAAACCAGGTAAAACTGTCACCCAACTGCACTATGCGCGAGCAGGCATTATTACACCAGAAATGCATTTCATTGCATTGCGCGAAAATATGCAATATTCGCCAGACAATCAAAAACTGCATCAGGGCGAAGGCTTTGGCGCAGCGATACCGAAACAGATTACTGCAGAGTTTGTACGTCAGGAAGTGGCGGCCGGACGCGCCATAATTCCACTGAATATTAATCATCCGGAAGCTGAACCGATGATTATCGGCCGAAACTTCAAAGTAAAAGTAAATGCCAATATCGGTAACTCGTCCGTCAGTTCCAGTATTGAAGAAGAAGTGGAAAAACTGATCTGGGCCACGCGCTGGGGTGCCGATACCGTGATGGATTTATCCACCGGCCGACGTATTCATCAAACCCGCGACTGGATTTTACGCAACAGCCCGGTACCCATTGGTACAGTGCCTATATATCAGGCGCTGGAAAAAGTGAAAGGTGACGTTAGTCAGCTAAACTGGCAGGTCTTCTATGACACCCTGGTAGAACAGGCCGAGCAAGGCGTAGATTACTTCACCATTCATGCCGGGGTGTTAAAAGACTTTGTTGCGCTGACTGAAAACCGTGTTACCGGCATAGTGTCTCGAGGCGGTGCCATTATGGCGCAGTGGTGCCGGTTACTTCAGCAGGAAAACTTTCTCTATCAGCATTTTGAGCAAATTTGCCAGCTCTGCGCTGTCTATGATATTTCACTATCGCTGGGTGATGGCTTGCGCCCGGGCAGTATTGCGGATGCCAATGATGCCGCTCAGTTTGCCGAACTCCGTACGTTAGGCGAACTGACAAAAATTGCCTGGCGCTATGATGTACAGGTGATGATTGAAGGTCCCGGGCACGTACCAATGCAGCTGATCCAGGAAAATATGACGGAGCAGCTAAAACATTGTCACGGCGCGCCATTTTACACGCTAGGCCCGCTAACCACCGACATTGCGCCTGGTTATGATCACATTACCTCTGGCATCGGTGCTGCGATGATCGGCTGGTTTGGCTGCGCAATGCTGTGTTATGTCACGCCAAAAGAGCATCTGGGCCTGCCTAACAAAGAAGATGTAAAACAAGGTCTTATTGCTTATAAAATTGCAGCGCATGCGGCAGATCTGGCCAAAGGCCATCCGGCAGCACAGTTGCGCGACAATGCCTTGTCAAAAGCGCGTTACGAATTTCGCTGGCAGGATCAATATAACCTGTCGCTAGACCCGTTCACGGCAAAAGCCTATCACGATGAAACACTTAGCCATCAGGGTGCAGACGAAGAACATTTTTGCTCAATGTGTGGGCCGAAATTTTGCTCTATGCGGTTAAATCAGCAAATTAAGCAGCCGGAGTCTGACAATGCCGCTCGCTAATAAACCGATCATCTGGACAGTCGCGGGCTCCGATAGTGGTGCAGGTGCGGGTATTCAGGCTGACTTGCATACATTTAAAGCACTAGATTGCCATGGTTGCAGCATTATCAGCTGTATAACCGCACAGAACAGCGTAGGTATTGCCGCCTACGAAAATGTCAGTCCGATGCTGCTTATTGCGCAGTTGAATTGCCTGTTGGAAGACATGCCGCCTAGAGTAATTAAGATTGGTCTGGTACCAGATGCGAACTTACTGCACGAACTGGTAATTTGGTTAAAGCAGCATAAATTGCACTATAACTTCACCGTTGTGGCAGATCCCGTCCTCAGCTGCAGCACAGGCTTTAGCTTTACTAAGCAAAGTCTACTCAGCGTATGGCGGTATCAATTATTACCCTTGGTTGATGTGGTCACACCAAACCTACCAGAGTTAGCCTTACTAAGTGACTTAGCGCAGCACAATATTGAACAACAAGCTACGCAGCTATTATCGTTTGGTGCTGCCGCAGTAATAGTGTCCGGTGGTCATGGCGCAAGTAACGCCAACGTGACCGACACCCTGTATACCGCGAGCCACCCCGCATTTGCTATTAATAACCGCCGTCTAAACACCCCACATACCCATGGCACGGGCTGTGTATTCTCAAGTAGCGTCGCCGCAGCGTTAGCACAAGATTATCCGTTAACTGATGCCATTATTATTGCAAATGCCTGTGTACAACAGGCACTGACACAGGCTTACGC
>JBFKFH010000205.1:0-5730 GCA_041618685.1 Rheinheimera sp. | reverse complement strand
TCTTTTAACACCTCAGTTAGCAAGTATTTGCTACCGTGTAGTTTATTGCCTTGCCAGCTGTTAAACGATGCCATAACCGTTTGTGCACCGGCTTGCAGGCCACCAACATAGCCTTGTGCATGAATACGGAATAAATCGGCTTCGCTGGCGATATTATTACCCTGATCGTCGCCACCCACAGTGCCGCCATCGCCGACAAAGTGTTTTACCGTACTGATAACGCGCTCACTGCCAAGAAAGTCTTTGGTCGCGGCGCCCTGCAAGCCGGTAACAATGGCGGCAGCGTAATTGCGCACGATGTCCGGATCTTCCGAATAACCTTCATAGGTGCGGCCCCAGCGATCATCGCGCACCACCGCGACTGTCGGTGCAAATACCCAGTCGATACCGGTTACCATTACCTCCCGGGCAGTGACGGTAGCAATTTGTTCAATCAAGGCCGGGTTGTTTGCTGCGCCCAGCCCAATGTTATGCGGAAACAGCGTGGCACCAATAACATTATTGTGGCCATGCACGGCATCGGTACCCCACATGGTGGGAATGGCGCTGCCATCCAGGCTGTCATCAACTGAAGCCTGATACATGGCTTCTGCTAATGCTATCCAATCGGCCGGTGTCGCATGTTTATTGTCGTTGGGAAAAGCGCCGCCGCCATTTAGATAAGAGCCAAAACCATATTGGCGCATATCTTCAACAGTGATATCGCGAATTTCCGGTTGAATCATTTGCGCAACTTTTTGCTGCAGCGTCATAGTTGTCAGCATGGTGCTGATCTGCTGCTCCATGGCGGCATCTTTGGCAACCGGTAACTGCAGTTTTGGCCAAATAGCCGCAACAGCATCAACGCTTGGTGTCTGTTCGACTGTCTCTGGCGCCTTATTGCAGGCCGTTAGCGTTAGGGCGCAGCTTAGGCTTAGTAGCGACAGTTTTAGATAATGTGTCATTGACTCCTCCTTAAGGTGCGACAGAACGTGGTTTGCTGCCAGCGATGCCGTAATAAGCAATATAGACATAACACAGCAATGGGATGATAAAGGCCGGCTGCACGCCAAAACTGTCGGCCAGCGCAGCCTGCGCCAGTGGCAATACCGCACCGCCGACAATAGCCAGACATAAAATGCCCGAACCCTGGCCGGTATGTTGTTTTAAGCCATGTATCGCTAACGAGAAAATGGTGGGAAACATAATAGAGTTACATAAGCCGACCAGTAAAATAGACCACATCGCAAGCTGACCATTACTGCTCATCGTCAGTGCTAGAAGGGCAACGGCACAAATAGCGTTAAATGCCAGCACCTTGCCGGGTTTTAGCTTTTGCATCACCACTGCACCAATAAAGCGGCCAACCATGGCACCGCCAAAGTACCAGGCAATGTAATGTGAAGCAGTTTGTGCTTCGAGCGCGCCGATATCAGGCTGCGTAATATAACTGACTAAAAAGCTGCCAATGCCAACTTCAGCACCAACATAAACAAAGATCCCCAGCGCGCCCAGCACCAGATGCCGATACTGCCAGGCCGCACCCGTTACCGTGATATCAGCATCTTTTTTACCCAGTTTTGGCAGGCGCAAAAAGGCGAAAATCAAGGCCATTAAAATCAGCGCCGCGGCCAGCAGCAAATAGGGTAGCTGTACGGTTGATTCGGTCACGTCGCCCGGTGTTGGCGCGTCCATACCGCCGAAAATTAACCAGGCGCCAAAAAAGGGTGCCACTGTAGTACCCAGCGAGTTAAAGGCCTGCGTCATGGTTAACCGGCTGGACGCGGTTTCTGCTTTCCCTAACACACTAACATAGGGGTTGGCGGCCACCTGTAAAATGGTAATGCCAGCAGCCAGCACAAATAAGGCGAGTAAAAACAGCGGGTAATAATGTGCAGCCGCTGCCGGGTAAAATAATAAACAGCCGGCACCAGCAACCAGCAAGCCGGTAACGATGCCGGACTGATAACCAATACGGCTGACCAGCATACCCGCCGGCACCGACACGACAAAATACGCGCTGAAAAAACAAAATTGAATCAGCAATGCCTGAGTGTAGCTGAGGTCAAATAAGCCTTTTAAGTAGGGCACCAGAATGTCATTCAGGCAGGTTATAAAACCCCACATAAAAAACAACGTGGTTAATGATGTCAGCGCAAACTTATAATTGGTCTGGTCTGGCGCGGCATTTATTGCTGCGTCACCCTGTATTGGTGTGGTGGCCATGGTGTCTCCCCGGTGATTCATGTTTTTCATTGACGCGCGCTTTTTCGCCGTCTAGTATAATGTAAGCGCTTTCATTTATAGCATATATCACGCTGTTGGCAATGTTTTTGTCGCAAGCAGCCCACACCAGTATGACCGGACGATAGCAAAACAGATGAAGATATCCTTTGCCAACAATTCCCCGCTGCTCAAGCCCGACTTTGTGTTTGGTGTTGCCACTGCCGCGTTTCAGATAGAAGGTGCAGCTGACAGCCGTTTACCTTGTATCTGGGATACGTTTTGCGCCCAGCCCGGCCGGATAAAAGATGGTTCAAATGGTTTGGTTGCCTGCGATCATGTAAATCGCTGGCAGGACGATCTGGAGCTTATTGCTGCTTTGGGGGTTGATGCTTATCGTTTTTCTGTCGCCTGGGGCCGGGTGATCAATGCCGATGGCAGTGTGAATCAGGCCGGTGTAGATTTTTACCTACAACTGCTGGATGGCTTGGCCGCGCGCAACATTAAAGCTTTTGTTACGCTGTACCACTGGGACTTACCACAGTATCTGCAAGATGAAGGCGGCTGGCTGAACCGCGATACTGCGTACAAATTTGCTGCTTATGCTGACATTATCAGTCAAGCCTTTGCTGGCAAAGTGCATTCCTACGCCACGTTAAACGAGCCGTTTTGTAGCGCCTATCTTAGCTATGAGGCCGGCATCCATGCACCAGGTATGCAAAACCGGCAACAGGGGCGGCAAGTGGCGCATCACTTGTTGCTGGCGCATGGCCTGGCAATGCAGGTACTGCAAAAAAATGCCCCTCAGGCATTAAACGGTATTGTGCTTAACTTCAGCCCTTGCCATGCTGCCAGTCAAAGTGAGGCGGATATCCGCGCGGCGCAGATGGCGGATGCATACCATAATCAGTGGTATATTCAGCCCTTACTTGAAGCCAGCTATCCCGACTTACTACAGCAGTTACCGCTAACCGAGCAGCCTCAGATTGCTGAAGGCGATATGGCCATTATTGCCCAGCCGCTGGATTTTCTGGGGGTCAATTACTACACCCGCACGGTATATCGAAGCAATGATAAAGGCTGGTTTAGTGATGTGCCGCCGACCGCTCCACCACTGACGGATATGGGCTGGGAGATTTATCCTCAGGGCCTGACTGAAGTATTACTGGCAATGCACAACCGTTACCGGTTGCCACCGGTATACATTACCGAAAACGGCGCTGCGATGCCTGATACGTTGCTGCAGAGCCAGGTGCAAGACAGTGATCGGGTGGCGTATTTTCAACAGCATTTGTTAGCGGTTGAGGCAGCAATCAACGCCGGTATGCGCATTGATGGTTATTTTGCCTGGAGCCTGATGGACAATTTTGAATGGGCAGAAGGTTATGCTAAACGATTCGGTATCGTCTATGTTGATTACAACACGCAGCAGCGCACCATTAAGGCCAGTGGCCACGCACTGCGCGATGTGTTTGCTGCACGCTAAACATAACATGGGCTAACATCTGGGCGATATTACGGGGTTTGTATGCTGACAAAGCGGGAAAAAGTGGCCTATGGCCTGGGCGATACGGCCAGTAATATTGTGTTTCAGACCGTTATGCTGTTTCTGACCTTTTTTTACACCGACATTTTTGGCATTTCGCCGGCGGTGGTCGGCAGCATGTTTTTACTGGTGCGGATTATTGATGCGGTAACCGATCCATTAATGGGTGCGCTTGCCGATAAAACCCGCAGCCGGCACGGCAAATACCGGCCCTATCTGTTGTGGCTGGCACTGCCATTTGCATTGTGCAGTGTGCTGGCGTTTACCACACCTGACTTGTCTGCTAATGGCAAGGTTATCTACGCGTTTGTCACGTACACCTTATTAATGCTGGCCTACACTGCAATTAATATCCCCTATTCTGCATTGGGCGGCGTACTGACGGCTGATCCCACTGAGCGGGTGTCGGTGCAATCTTACCGCTTTGTATTTGGCATGTTGGGCGGCTTGCTGGTTACGGCCTGCACGCTGCCGCTGGTGCAGTTTTTTGGTAACGGTGACAATGCAAAAGGGTATCAGCTAACAATAGCAGCGATGAGTGCGCTGGGGTTGGTGTTGTTTTTACTCTGTTTTGCCGGTACACGTGAACGCGTATCTACTCCGGTCGATCAGCAGCTGACATTACGTAGCAGTTTTGCATCGCTGTGGCAGAATGACCAATGGCGTATTTTATGTATTGCCGCCTTCTTACTGTTAACCGGCATGGTACTGCGCTCAACTCTTGCCATTTATTACGTGAAGTACTACCTGGGCCGCGCCGATTTAATTACCGCTTTTGTTACGCTGGGAATGGTTGGCAATATTGCCGGTTGTGCAGTAGCACAGTGGCTAAGCCGTTATGTTGATAAGGTAAAAGCCTACATTGGCTTACAGTTAATCTCCGCATTGATTTGTGTGCTGAGCTTTTTTATCGGCAGCGACCAGTTGGTATTAGCCTTTGCAATGTATTTCTTCTGGGGCTTCTTTTTGCAAATGGCAACCCCACTACTGTGGGCCAAAATGGCCGACGCGGTTGATTACGGCCAGTACAAAACCGGCATTCGGATCACCGGGTTGGTGTATTCCTCTATAGTGTTTTTTATCAAGCTTGGGCTCGCACTTGGCGGTGCTTTGGCCGGTTGGTTGTTGGCGTATTACAGTTATCAGGCGGATACGGTGCAAACGCTGGCAACACAAAATGGTATTTTACTCAGCTTTACGGTATTGCCGGCCATTGGCTCGGTATTGGTGGCGCTGGTAATGAGCCGTTACCGGCTGACCGGACAAAGGGTACTGGATATTCACCATCAGCTGCTGCAGCGTTATGGTGAAACGTCGGCAGAGCATGCTAGAGTATCCGCCTCTATTTGATAGTACAGGCAGACAATGGCAACTATTTACGAAGTTTCAGAATTAGCCGGTGTATCGCTGGCAACGGTGTCACGGGTGATGAACAACAACGCCCGTGTTAGCGATGCCACCCGGGCTAAAGTACTCTCAGCCATGGAAACCCTGGGCTACCGGCCCAATTCAATCGCGCAATCGTTGGCATCAAACCGGTCAAATAGCGTCGGTATTTTAGTGTCTGAGCTACATGGCCCATTTTATGGTGAAATGCTCAGCGGCATTGAAAATGAATGCCGGGCCGCTGGTAAACACGTCATTATCGCCGCCGGACATAGTGAAGAGGCCAGTGAAATAGACGGTATTGAGTTTTTAATCAGCCGTAGTTGCGATGCGTTGATCCTGCATGTAGAAGCAGTAACGGACGACTATCTGATTAAGCTGGCGGCGGGCAACCTGCCCATAGTGCTGATAAACCGCTATATACCTCAGTTGGCCGATAATTGTATCCGGCTCAATAACGAGCTGGGCGGCTATCTGGCTACCAAACAATTGCTGCAGCAAGGGCATACAGAGCTGGCCTATATTGCCGGCCCGATGTGGAAGTGTGATGCAAAGGAGCGTTACGCCGGTCATCTGCGGGCGCTGGCTGAACAGGG
>JBFKFH010000204.1:0-5739 GCA_041618685.1 Rheinheimera sp. | reverse complement strand
TGCTTATCGTGATGCTGGCATTTACCAGTTTAATTAGCCTGAATAAAGTTAATGATGAAGCGGTAAAGTACTTTTCACCCAGCACCGCGTTTCGTCAATCGATGGACTTTCTTGATCAAAACCTGGCGGCGTCGATGTCGATGGATTTCGTCATCGACAGCGGACAAAGCAGCGGCGTCAACCAGCCTGAATTTATTGCCGCCATTGAACGTTTCAGCCTGTGGTTAAAAGCACAGCCGGAAGTAACTCATGTCAATTCGATCAGTGATACTTTTAAGCGTTTAAACAAAAACATGCACGCCGATGACAGTAGCTTTTACCGTATTCCGGCCGCGCGGGATGAGGCCGCACAGTATCTGTTGATGTATGAAATGTCGCTACCCTACGGGCTGGATTTAAATAATCAGCTGAATGTGGATAAAAGCGCCACCCGGATCACCGCCGCGCTGCAAAACATGGGCAGTAAAGAAATTACCGGCTTCGAGCAAAAAGCCCTGGCATATTTAACCGACAATTTTCCGCAATATACAGCGTCAGCTGCCAGTACGGCGCTGATGTTTGCTCATATTGGTGAACGCAATATGGCATCCATGCTGCAAACCCTGCCGCTGGCGCTAGTGCTGATTTCGTTGCTACTGGTGTTTAGCTTACGTTCGTGGCGGATGGGGCTCATTAGTCTGGTACCCAATATTGCCCCTGCCGCCATCGGCTTTGGTATCTGGGGTTGGTACTCTGGTGAAATTAACTTAGGCCTGTCGGTAGTAGCCAGTTTGAGTCTGGGCATTATTGTTGATGATACAGTGCACTTTCTGGCTAAATATCAGCATGCCCGCCAGGAAGGCCGCAATGCTGAAGCTGCAGTGCGTTATGCTTTTAACAGCGTGGGTCGTGCGTTGTGGATCACCACAGCGGTGCTGGTAATAGGTTTTAGCGTGCTAATGCTGTCCAGTTTCCGACTTAATTCGGATATGGGCCTGTTAACAGCTATTATTATTCTTACGGCGCTGGTGATTGACTTCTTGTTCCTGCCAGCTTTCTTATTAAAATTCGATACCAAGGAAAGTCAACGTCATGCGTAAAGCACTATTTACTCCGCTGCTCTTATTAAGCCTGTCTGCCGGCTTGTTATTTGCACCAGCGGTTGCCGACGAAGCCAAAGGCCTTAGCATCGCCAAAGAACGCAAAAGCCGTGATGCTGGCTGGGGCGACAGTGAAAGCGTTACCACCATGGTGTTACGCAATGCCGCTGGGGATGAAAGCCGCCGCGAAATGCGCACTGCAGCGCTGGAAGTACAAGGCGATGGTGACAAAGGCCTAACCATCTTTGATGAACCCCGCGATGTGCGGGGCACGGCGTTTTTAAATCATTCTCACCCCACTACAGAAGATGACCAATGGCTATATTTGCCTGCGGTGAAACGGGTAAAACGCATTGCATCGCGCAATAAATCCGGCCCCTTTATG
Organism: Rheinheimera sp.; assembly: GCA_041618685.1. Classification (GTDB taxonomy): domain Bacteria; phylum Pseudomonadota; class Gammaproteobacteria; order Enterobacterales; family Alteromonadaceae; genus Alishewanella. Next base: position 4,275 of record JBFKFH010000204.1, on the reverse strand, counting down.
GGCAGTGAATTCGCTTATGAAGATTTAAGCTCGTTTGAAATTGAAAAGTATCACTTTAACTATCTGCGTGATGAAGCCTGTGCCAACAGTAGCTGCTTTGTCCTGCAGCAAACGCCGACCGATGAATTCTCCGGTTACAGTAAAACCCTGGTCTGGCTTAGTCAGCAACACTATCAACCGGTTAAGGTTGAGTACTATGATCGTAAAAACAGCCTGCTTAAAACACTGACACTGGAAGATTACCGGCTGTATCTGGAGAAATACTGGCGGCCGCATAAACTGAGTATGGTTAACCACCAAACCGGAAAAAGTACCGATTTGCTCATCCACCAGATTAACTTTAATACCGGGCGCACCGCAGCCGATTTTGATACCAATGCGCTGCAACGCATCCGTTAGCAGCAGGATTCGTAACCCATGCGAAGATTAGCTTCAGCGCTGGCTTTATGTAGCACCCTGATACAGGCCAGCCCGCAACAATTAGCACCGGTACAAGCCGCCGACACGCTGTGGCGGTTGGCCACAAAAGCCAGGCCGGATGAACAGGTAGCGATGGTGCAGGTGGTGTATGCATTATGGCAGGCTAATCCGCACGCGTTTAATCAGTCAGATATTAATGCACTACGTATTGGCAGCGTGTTGCAAATACCGGCGCGCAGCCAGATGCTGGCTATCCCGCTGACCGAGGCCAGGCAATGGTATCACCAGGCCATTGCAGGGCATACTGTGCCGCCTGCATTGTCATTCACTGCGACATCGGCTGCCAGCAGTACAGTCTTAAACACCAGCGCAACAACGGTTACACCGGCGCAAGCTACAGCCACAGTCACATCGGCAGCGCCCCCGCCGATCGTTGCGACAGCGCAGAATGGTAATTTGCAGCCGCCTGCCAGTCTTACTCAGACATCAGCGACTCCGGCAGCAGCAGCCGATACACATTGGACAGACAACCTGGATCAGGATTATCGCCTGACGCTGCAACAGCGCTACTACCCGCAATCCGGAGCCCAGGGTCAGGCGAACGCGCATAGCAGCGTTGCATTTAGCGCCGAGTGGGCGTGGCAAAGTGATGACCGTCAACAGCAACTCGTGCTGCAACCACTGCTACGCTGGGATCAGCGCGATGAAGAGCGTAACCTGGTTGACCTGCAGCAGGCCTACTGGCAATACATAGGTAATGGTTTTGACGTTAAGGCCGGGGTCGACATTGTGTTCTGGGGCGTGACCGAGTCCCAGCATCTGGTTGATGTGATTAATCAAACTGATCTGGTTGCCAGTGTCGACGGCGAAGCGAAATTAGGCCAACCGATGCTGAACTGGAATCTGTATGGTGATGGCGGCACACTAGCACTGTATCTGTTACCGTATTTTCGCGAGCGCACTCTGGCAGGCACGAATGGGCGTTTACGTCTGCCCTGGCCGGTTGAGCATGATAACGTGCTGTATGAGTCGGCACAGGAACAACGCAATCCTGACTTTGCACTGCGCTGGAGCAGACAGTTTGGCGCAATGGACCTGGCGCTAAGCTACTTTGCTGGTAATAATCGTGAGCCGGTGCTGCAACCTACAGCCCGGGGTACGCTGCAACCACAGTACCTGCAAATGCAACAGTTCGGCTTGGAAGCTCAGGCAATTAGTGGTAGCTGGATTTGGAAGCTGGAATCTATTTATCGCAGCACCCGTGAGCAAGACTTTGTTGCCGCGACCTTTGGCTTTGAATACACCCAGGTTGGCTTATTTGACACTAACTGGGATCTGGGCTGGATCGCCGAATACCAGTACGACAGCCGGGATAAGCTGGCGACGGCTCCCGGCCAGAATGACGTATTTATTGGTGGCCGTTTCGTCGCCAATGACGCGGCCGGCAGCGAAATTTTACTTGGTTTAGTTCAGGATTTAGATAACAGCAGTAGCCAAAGCGGCAAGCTGGAGGCGTCTATGCGACTAACCAACAACCTGCGGCTTAGGCTTGACGCCTGGTTTTTTAGCAGCTCAGTGCCTGGGGAGGCACTGTATTTCATCCGGCGTGATGATTATCTGCAGCTAAGCCTGGATTATTACTTTTAATGCGCGCTCAGCTTTGTGGCACTTCAGCAGGTTCAGCAGCCGGGGCTTCCAGTATTAACTTCAGATTCTCCAGGCCTTGCTGCAAATCGGCGGCAACCATGGCTTCAACATCCATGACGAGTAACATCAGGTTCATCGGGTAGGACATATGACCAGCAAAGCCCCAGGTTACCCGCGTTTGCTGATCAGTGATGGCTTCTGTTTGCATATATGCCGGCGACACTGCGGCAAAGGGTTCAAAAAAACGTAGCTCGTAATCTATGCGCTCTGCTTCCACTATGGCTTTAATTTCTTGCTCGCCGCTACCAACATCCGGGTTGTCGCTATGCCAGGCTGAAATGAAACCTACAGTGCCATCAACGCCTTTGTAGGTTTTTTGCATGTTAGGATCGAGGGATGCCCAAACACTGAAGTTATCCTGATTAGTTAAAAACCGGATGTAATCAAATACCACTAACTCAGGTTGCTGAATAATAACCTCTGTCTTGACGGTATAATCCTGTTTTACAAACAGTGCCACAACCAGCGGTATGGCGGCCAGAATAACCACAGCCAATATTATTTTCTTTAACATAGTGATGTTGCCTTATTGTTATTACTTCATTTGCGATGAAGCTGTTATCACAATGATTTTTTTGCCGCTTAAACATAGCTTGGTTTTTGTTAACACTCCAGCAGTTCAAACTGGCCATATGTCCGGGCGCAGCTAAATATTCACGCTTAACTGCACAAAATGTGTTTATTTCACGCCAGCGCATTTGGCTTATGGCAAAACTGCGGTAGCATTACGCCTTTGTGTTCAGCATTCAGGCGTTATGACTACAGACACCGCATTTCCTCTTAGCCAGCAACAACTGGAACATTGGTTTGACAGCGTGACCTTTCACCGGGCGCAGGCATACCTGCAGGCAGGTAAAGTGGTTAAGCTGGAATATAACAGCGATCTGTCTGATATCAGTGCTCAGGTCTGGGGCGCTGCTTTTACCCCTTATCGCCAATTTATCAATCTGAAGCATCAGGACGGCGTCTGGCAGTTACAGAACCGTTGCACCTGCCCGGTTGGTGCCAACTGTAAACATGTGCTGGCCGTGCTGTTGCGCTTACAGCGCGATCACAAACAGAATAAGCTGCAGCTGGAGCAGCAACCGGTGCGCCAGCTCAATCAGTGGTTCTCGCAGGTAGAGCTGTCACTGGCCCCGCGGCAGGACGAGAAAGATGTTGTGCTTTATCTGCTGTCATACGGTCAGGCGGGCTTGCAGCTTAGTCCACGCCGGGTGCGGCAGAGCAAAAAAGGCGGCTATACCAAAGGGGTCGCAATTGGCAAGTATGATCTGGTTGCACCAAACATTCCGCATTGGATTGAGCAACAGGATTATCGCCTGCTCAGTTACTTCCGCGCCCAGAGTCTGCGTGATCTGCCGTTGCTCGAAGGTGACTGGGGCTATCAGCTGTTGCAGCAATTGCTTAGCAGCGAGCGCTGTTATTTTTCTGAAGCACGCTACCCGGTAACGTCCGGGCCAAAACGGCCACTGCACTTTAGCTGGCAAAGTACTGCTGCCGGCCAGCAGCTGGTTTGGCAACTGGACGATGCCGAACGGGACTTTGAACTGGTGTATACCGATCCGCCCTGTTATTTGGACAGCAGCTATTATCAGCTGGGAGAGTTAGACACCAACCTGAGTAGCCAGCAACTAAAGCTACTTAATAAAATGCCGCCCATTCCACAACAAGCCCTGATGCCAAGTGTCAGCCGTTTACAGCAGTTGTTTAACCAAACCAGTCTGCCGCTGCCCAGTGCCGAGGGGCTGAAACAGGTAACGACAGCACCCCGGCCGGTGCTGCAATTAAAAATGCTGCCGCATAAAGCCCGTGGTCGCAATGAGCCAACCGCCATATTGCAGTTTCAGTATGCCAGCTATTTGTTGCCGCTAAACCTAACAGACGCCCAGACTGAACTGCAGCAGGACAATCATAATGTCTTCGTTAAGCGTCACCGTGGCGTTGAAACCGCTGCGCTGGAACACTTACTGACATTGGATCTGGTGCAACTGCCGCCGTTGGCGCCACCCTATGCAGAACAAAGCGCATTTGGTGTCGGCGAAGGGCCGGATAATCCGCTGCTGTGGCACCCCCTGCTTGATGCGCTGCCCCGGTTGGAACAACAAGGCTGGCATATCGCCCGGGATGAAAACTTTAATCTGGACATCT
>JBFKFH010000203.1:0-5769 GCA_041618685.1 Rheinheimera sp. | reverse complement strand
GCTGCAAGATGCGTCCGGCATGGTCAATCGCATGGCCGCTTATACTGATGTAGCTGCAGAGAATCTGGATAATTACCTGCAACAACTGGACAGCAGTATATTGCAGCTACAGCAACAAAACATTACCGACACAAAGGCTATGCCGATAGTGTCAGAGCTGCATCAAGTTACTGCTGAATTCAAGCTCAGCCAGCAACAGCTGCAGCAGCAATTGTTACTGGCTAACCAGCAAAGCCACCAATTACGCCACGAGCTGGAACAGCAGAAGCAACAACGCCTGCTTGACCCGCTTACCGGCCTGTATAATCGCCTGGCGATGCAGAATCAGCTGGATATATGGTTTAGTGAACAACCGGATCGCCGTGTTGCGGCTATTGCCGTTAATCTGGACCACTTTAGCCGCTTTAACCTGGAATACGGCAATACTATTGGCGATGTGATCCTGTCTAAGGTCGCACGTAAAATTAGCAGTTATGTCCAGAGTAGTGGTTTACCTGTGCGTTCTGGTGGCGAAGAATTTCTTATTCTACTGCCGGATGTCGACCTGCGTAGTGCCAGCGAAATTGCCGAGCAGGTACGCCGCGGCGTCGAGAAGCTGCGCTTTGTCTCGTCGCGCAGCAAGAAGACGTTGCCAAAGGTCACCATATCACTGGGCGTATCGTTATATCAGCACAGCGAAAACTGGTATCAGTTTTTAGGCCGTACAGCTGAAGTACTGCAACTGGCCAAGCAGCGGGGCCGCAATCAGGTAGCCAGCGAAGTAATGCTCGCAGGCTAAACCGGTCAGATAAAAACCAACAGATAAGTTGGCCTCTACGCTGTTATCTTTTACACTAGCCGCATTTCTTCGCCAACAGGCCTGCAGTATGACAGAGCAAAACTCAAACACGACGCACTTTGGCTATAAAACAGTTGCCGCCGAGCAGAAAGTGTCGATGGTAGCCAATGTATTTCACTCCGTAGCAGCCAAGTATGATTTGATGAATGACCTGATGTCGCTGGGCATTCACCGTCTGTGGAAACGCTTCACAATAGACTGCAGTGGTGTACGGCCTGGCCAGCAGGTGCTTGATTTAGCCGGCGGCACTGGTGACATAACTGCGTTGTTCTCCAAACGCGTCGGCCCGTCCGGTAAGGTGGTTTTAGCAGACATCAATGCATCGATGCTCAGTGTTGGCCGCGACAAGCTGCGCGACCTAGGCTTGGTAAACAACATTGACTATGTGCAAGCCAATGCCGAGGCGCTGCCCTTTGCCGACAACAGTTTTGATATTGTCAGTATTGGCTTTGGTTTACGCAATGTTACCGACAAAGACGCCGCGCTGCAGTCAATCTTCCGCGTATTAAAGCCCGGCGGTCGTTTGCTGGTACTGGAGTTCTCCAAACCAGAGCAGGAATGGCTGAGTAAAGTATATGATTTGTATTCATTCAAATTATTGCCAGCAATGGGCCAGCTGGTAGCCAATGATAAAGAAAGTTATCAATACCTGGCGGAGTCTATTCGTATGCATCCGGACCAGGAAACCCTGAAGAGCATGATGCAGAATGCCGGTTTTGCCGAGGTTAACTACCATAATCTTAGCGGCGGTATAGTGGCATTACACCGCGGTTATAAATTCTGATGTTACCCCTGCTGCCCCAACTGATTTGTGCCGTGGCAGAAAAAGCCCTTGCCCGGCTTATTGCCATGGATCCTGACGCCCCGTTCAGGCTGACACGCCTCAGTGGTAAGCAGCTGTCTTTTCGCTTAAAAGAGTGGCCAATGACACTGGTAATTAGTGCCAGCCAGCAGGGTATGTTATTTAACCAACACGATGATGCTGTAGACTGCGCAATTCAGACTGACTTGGCCAGCCTGCGCCTGCTGCGGGATCCGAGCCAACTGACTCGATTAATTAAAGCTGATGCATTACAAATCGACGGAGATATTCAGGTTGCGCAGCAATTTAGCAGTTTTTTCCAGCAACTGAATCCGGATTGGCAGCAGAGTTTATCGAGCTATGTCGGTGATGCGGCGGCGCACAAAATAGCCCGCAGCCTGATCCAGGCTCAGCAATACATCAGTATTAAAAGTTCAGCCATAGAGCAGATGGCAGTTGAGCTGACGCAGGACGAATTGCAGCTAAGCCCGTGTCAGGCTGAACTGGAACAGTTCAGCGCGGCGGTCAGCCAGTTAGCGGCCCGGGTTGATATGTTGCAGCAGCAATTGCAAGCGGTGCAGGAGTTATAGTGCGAATTAGCCGGTTTTATCAAATTCAGAAAACCTTACTCCAGTTTGGCCTGGACGAACTGATTCCGTCACAGTGGCAGCCGTGGTATGCACGTTTCGCCAGACGTAGTCTGTTCTGGCTGCGTAACCGCCACACAGATAAGCCAGTCGGCGTACGTTTGCGTCTTGCGTTGCAGCACCTGGGACCGGTATGGGTAAAATTTGGTCAGATGCTATCTACGCGCCGTGATTTGTTTCCACCACATTTAGCGGACGAACTGGCAAAACTGCAGGATAAGGTACCGCCTTTTGACGGCGCGCAAGCGCAACGCCTGATTGAGCAAGCACTGGAATTAACGGATATAGCGCAGCAGTTTGTCAATTTTGATCAGACGCCACTGGCATCTGCATCGATTGCCCAGGTGCACACCGCACAGCTACGGCAGGACGACGGCAGCCTGGCAGATGTTGTCATTAAAGTAATACGCCCTAACATCAAGCAGCAAATTCTGGCTGACTTGGCCCTAATGGCCACGCTAGCCGAAGCCGTTGCCCGCTTTTTACCTGACGGCAAGCGCTTGCGCCCACGTGAAGTAGTAGCCGAATACCATAAAACCATACTCGATGAATTAGATCTGCAGCGCGAAGCGGCGAATGCAATTCAGCTAAGGCGCAATTTTTCTGACTCTGACTCGCTGTATATTCCGTTCGTTTATAGCGACCACAGCCGGCCTAACGTGATGGTAATGGAGCGGATTTACGGCATTCCGGTTGCAGATATTGCCGCCCTTGAAGCACAAGGCACTGACATGGAGCTGTTGGCCAAACGCGGTGTAGAAGTGTTTTTTACGCAGGTGTTCCGGGACAGTTTTTTTCATGCTGACATGCACCCTGGCAATATTTTTGTGTCACGGGAAACACCGAACAACCCGAAATACATTGGTATTGACTGTGGCATCGTTGGCACATTAAATGCGGAAGATAAGCGCTATCTGGCCGAAAACTTTGTGGCGTTTTTTAATCGTGATTATAAAAAAGTAGCGCAATTACACGTCGACTCCGGCTGGGTGCCACCACACACTAAAGTTGAAGAGTTTGAAAGTGCTATCCGCACCGTATGCGAACCCATTTTTCAGAAACCGCTGGCTGAAATTTCATTCGGCCATGTGCTACTCAATCTGTTTAATACCGCCAGACGTTTTGACATGCAGGTACAGCCGCAGCTGGTACTGTTGCAGAAAACCCTGCTGTACATAGAAGGATTGGGCCGGCAACTTTATCCGCAGCTGGATCTGTGGAAAACGGCTAAGCCTTTTTTAGAAAACTGGGTACAGCAACAGGTTGGCCTGCCGGCTGTCTGGCGCCAGGTAAAAGAAAACCTGCCATTTTGGGCCGAAAAACTACCACAGATGCCAAACTTACTGCACCAGTACCTGGAGCAAGGGCCGAAACAGCAGCGTCAATTATTACTGCAACTGCAGCAGCTGGCGACACAGCAGCATAAGGCCAGAGCACAAATAGTTGCGGCAACCCTAGCCGCGGCGAGCTTAATCAGTGCTAGTATACTGTTCAGTTTTGGCAGCCATATTGCAGCCGCCATGTTACTGGCAATCAGCTTTGGCTGTACCATGCGGGCATGGCGTTGAACGTGTCGATATTGAGGCGGTCAGACTAACAACATACACTGCTGACATTAACACTGCGACTTATCATTAATGAGGATTATTCATGTTCGGCAATATCAGTATTTGGCAGTTACTTATTGTATTAGCAATTATTGTTCTGCTATTCGGTACCAAAAAATTGCGTGGTATTGGCTCAGACTTAGGCTCTGCCATTAAAGGCTTTCGCAGCACAATCAAGGATGAGCCGGAACAGGATGATAAGCAAGCACCTGTTCAGCTGTCGGAAGATGCCACAACTGAGGCAGAAAAGGCCAAAACCAAACAACAAGCCCCGAAAGACAAAGTATAAATGGGTTTCTGGGAACTGGTTGTTATCGGCGTAGTTGCGCTGCTGGTATTAGGCCCTGAGCGCTTGCCGGGGGCTATTCGTTCTGTGCATAAAACGGTGCGCAGCGTGAAGCAATTTGGCCAGCAAATGCAAGCTGAACTAAATGCAGACTTACGGGCGCATGAATTACACCAAAAATTGAAAGATGCCGAAGCCAAAGGCCTGCTTAATCTGACAGAGCAGGAACAAGCTGCACTGACAGAGCTAAAACAGGCAGCGGCCGACGTAACAACGCCACTTAATCGCAGCAGTGATACCAAACATGAGCCTGACCGCTAACCCCGACAGCCTGCTAGGGCACCTTGTTGAGCTGCGTAACCGTTTATTACGCTGTGTCGTTGCGGTGATTCTGGTATTTGCCGCCCTGGCCGCTTTTGCCCAGGACATTTATCATCTGCTGGCGAAACCGCTTATCGCCGTACTGCCAGAAAATAGCAGCATGATAGCCACCGATGTTGCCGCGCCCTTTTTCGCCCCGTTTAAACTGACGTTCATTGTCGCCATTTGCTTAGCCATACCTTATATTCTGTTGCAGGTATGGCAGTTTATTGCACCGGCACTGTACAGCCGCGAGAAGCGCCTGATGGCGCCGCTGGTGATCAGCAGCACATTACTATTTTATGGCGGCGTGGCTTTTGCCTATTTTATTGTGTTTCCGATTATATTCGGTTTTTTTACCAGTGTTGCGCCTGAAGGGGTTACTGTCGCTACCGATATCAGCAATTACCTCGATTTTGTTCTCAAGCTGTTTTTTGCCTTTGGTCTGTCGTTTGAAATTCCTATCGCAATTCTACTGATGGTGTGGACGGGAGTTACCACCCGAACAGCGCTGGCTGATAAACGGCCTTATATAATCGTTGGTGCTTTTATTCTCGGTATGTTATTAACTCCTCCAGACGTGCTGTCGCAGACGCTGCTGGCAGTACCCATGTGGCTATTATTCGAACTGGGGTTGGTATTAAGCCGCTTTTATCAGCCGCGTTCAGCAGAAGAATCAGACAATCAGGAACCTGAGTTATGAAACAGTTTTTTGCCGCTTGTGTTATTTTTGCCAGCCTGTCTGCTGGTGCAGCAATACCGGTAGAACAGGCGTTGGAGCTATGCCGCGCCGAACAAAATGCGTTGCGCCGGTTAACCTGCTATGACGCTATTACCGCTGAAAATCGCCCGCTAGCATCAACGACTACAGCGGCTCCTGTTGCCGCCAAGCCGCAAGTAAGCGCTGACACCTCCCCGGCAGACAGCTTTGGCCTGGAGCATAAACAAGTTAACGACAATGCGCCGGAACAGTTAAGTCTTACAGTTAAATCTGTTAGCTACAGCCCGCACAAAGAGCTGATTGTGGTATTTACTAATGGCCAAACCTGGCGCCAGATCGGCAACGATTACTATAGCATTGCTGCAGGCCAGCAGCACCATGTCAAACGCGGAGTGCTGAACGCATTCTTTCTGGCGAATGACAGCAATAACCGCACTATCCGTATCCGCCGCGAGCAGTAAGACGATGCAGTGGTGTGATGTTGGTGTAAACCTGTTCAGCAATCAGT
>JBFKFH010000202.1:0-5818 GCA_041618685.1 Rheinheimera sp. | reverse complement strand
TCAGCATCCCGGGCAAAAGTATTAACACCCGTGGCGAGGTGGTTGATATTGTAACTAAGGGCCGGCACGACCCCTGCGTCGGTATCCGTGCGGTGCCTATCGCCGAGGCGATGTTGGCAATAGTGCTGATGGACCATTTCTTACGTCACCGTGCGCAGAATATTCATGTTGAAGTCACAACACCTGATATTGCCCGGCGTAGCCGGGAGCGGTAATAACATTATCGGTGGTGCGAAAACCTGTACATTGCCAGTATGCAGTGAGACATAGAGCGACCTGAATATGTTGAATATCTCCGCCCGGCCTGCCTTAGTGCTGGCCTATTTTACCTATTTTGGTGTGCTGGGCATTTTTGTACCCTACTTTGGTTTATTCCTTGACGGTCGTGGCTTAAGCTCGGCCGATATCGGTTTATTACTGGCAATCGTTACGGCCAGCCGTATCGTTGGGCCCACTGTTTGGGCATTAGTTGCTGAACGCAGCGGCAAACCGCTTTTAGTCATGCGTCTTGGCGCCTTGCTGGCGGCTATTGGCTGGCTGAGCAGCTTCGCAGATTATGGTTTTTGGCCATTGCTATGTGGTTTCGCCTTATTTAGCTTTTTCTGGACCGCTATTTTACCGCAGTTGGAAGTGTCTGCCTTTGCCTTTTTAGATGATGATACCCAGGCTTATAGCCGCATCCGAACGGCTGGGAGCGTTGGTTACATTGTGCTGGTGATGTTAGGCGGCTGGCTGTTTGAGCGCTATGGCAGTGAGTTTTTGCCGTTATCAGCGCTGCTGTTTTTATTGTTGCTGCTGACCAGTTTATTTTTATTGCCGACGGTAACCGTTAATGCAGAGCTAAGCGGTGCGCAGGTACGTTTTAGCCAGTTGATCAAAAACAGCATATTGCTACGTTTTATGCTGGCAGCCTTACTATTACAAATGAGCTTTGCACCGTTTTATGGTTTTTTTACGCTATATAGCCGTGACTTAGGCTATAGCGGTACCCAAACCGGGTTATTTATCGGGTTGTCGATAGCGGCTGAAATAGCCGCGTTTTATTTTGCCGGCAACCTGATGCGCAACCGCAGTTACCGTTTGCTGCTGGGAATATGTTATGGCGTTACCGTGTTGCGCTGGTATTTGTTGGCGACGGTGGCAGATAATGTGTGGTTACTCTGTTTTAGCATGTTATTGCATGCTGGCAGTTTTGCCATTGCCCATAGTTGCGCGATGCAATTTATTCAGCAATTTTTTCCGAAAAAACTGCGCAGTCGCGGCCAGGCACTATATGCCGGGGTTATCTTTGGCGGTGGTGGGGCTATTGGTGCGTATTTCTCGGGCTTGCTGTGGCAAAACGGTGATGGCGCCAGCCTGACGTTTGCTGTCGCGGCGCTGCTGGCACTGGTTGCTACCTTATTGGCACTTACCTTGCCGTCTCAGACGGCCGGCCACTAATACACTGTAAAGATGCCGCCTAACGCTATACAATGGCGGCCATTTTTTCAGGCTGTAAAGGTGTCGCATTATGGCAAGTCTGTTTCGACTCGGATTAATTATTAATCCGCTGGCGGGGTTAGGTGGCAGTGTCGGTTTAAAAGGCTCTGATGGCCAGGCTGAGCAGGCACTGGCGCTTGGTGCCACACCGCAAGCAATGAACCGCGCTAAAATCGCCTTAATGCAGTTATTACCACAGCGCGACCGGTTTGAAGTGCTAACGGTAGCCGGTGAGATGGGTGAAGACGTGTGTCGCGAACTGGGCCTCAATTTTCAGCTGGTGTATCAGCCCGCTAGTTATCCTTCAGTAGCAAAAGACACTGAAACCGCTGCGACAGTGTTAGCCGGGCATGGTGTAGATCTACTGCTATTTGCCGGTGGGGATGGTACTGCACGCAATATCTGCAGCGCAGTTGCTGAGCATACCACTGTGCTTGGGATCCCCGCTGGGGTAAAAATCCACTCCGGTGTTTATGCCATTTCGCCGCAAGCAGCAGGAACACTGGTAGCCAAGCTGGTTGGCGGTGAATTGGTTTCGCTGCAAGAAGCTGCAGTAATGGATATCGATGAGCAGGCATTTCGTAGTGGCGTCGTTAGGGCGCGCCGGTTTGGCGAAATGCGCATTCCCGCCCAGTTGCGTTATGTGCAAAGTGTAAAAATGGGGGGGCGGGAGTCTGAAGAGCTTGTGCTGGCCGATTTAGCCGCTTATGTGGTTGGTTTGATGGAAGACGATGTGCGTTATGTCATGGGATCCGGCAGCACGGTTGCCGCGGTTATGGCAGAGCTGGGGCTGGAAAATACCTTACTTGGCGTAGATGTGGTTGAAAATGGCCAGCTTATTGCGAAAGATGTTGGCGCAGCTCAGCTGCTTGAGTTAGTCAGCGATTACCCCAGCAAACTAATTATTACGTTAATTGGCGGTCAGGGGCATGTGTTTGGCAGGGGTAATCAGCAGCTTTCTCCGGCTGTGATCCGCGCCATAGGCCGGGACAATATTTTGCTTATCGCCGGCAAAGCAAAACTGCAGCAGTTGCAGGGCCGGCCTTTACTGGCAGATACCGGCGATACGGCGCTGGATAAACAACTTACCGGTTTGATTAATATTCTGACCGGCTATAACGATTATGTAATGTACCGTTTAGGGTACGACGATGAGGGATAATATGACAGTAGCAGTACCTGAGCCATTTATTGATGCGGCCGCCGAGCTGTTTGATACATTGGTACCCGTGGCGACAGATGATGAATTGTTTGCATCCGGTTATCTGCGCGGCCATTTTGATTTAGCCGTTGGTACCTTGCAGGTTAACGGTGAAACATTTGATGCCGCCGATATCGTAAGCCAGGTTAGCACGACATTGCACCAGGCAATAGAAAACGGTGAGCTGAACGAGCAGGACCAACAGCACGTCAATGCCATCTGGTTGCGGTTACAGCAACTTGCCGGCTGACACGGCAAGACATTCGCTGGCATTTACGCTACCATAAGCGCAATTTTAACCCGAAGCCGATGGCTTCGTTAGCATAAGTGGAACTCATGTCAGATAAATATACAACGCTTGAACAACACGCCAGTTATGGTATTGGTTTACAAATGGGCCAGCAATTGGCTGATAATCCGTTTGATGGTTTAGATATTGACGCCGTGGCAGCTGGTGTAGTTGCTGCTTTTACTGAACAGGCACCAGAAGTTAGCGATGAGCAAATTCGCGCTGCTTTTACGGTGATCAGTGAGCGTATGCAGGCTGAGCAGGCTGAAAAAGCCGAATTGCTGGCGGGTGCCGGTGAAGCCTTTCTGGCCGAAAATGCCAAACGTAGTGAAGTGACGGTAACGGCTTCTGGCTTACAGTATGAAGTACTGGTAGCGGCTGAAGGCGAAAAACCGACAACAGCATCAACAGTGCGCACGCATTATCACGGTACTCTGATTGATGGTACTGTTTTTGACAGTTCTTATCAGCGCGGTGAGCCGGCAGAATTTCCGGTATCAGGTGTTATTGCCGGCTGGACAGAAGCATTGCAACTAATGGCGGTAGGTTCTAAACTGCGGTTATTCGTGCCACACAACCTAGCCTATGGTGAACGTGGTGCCGGCAATGCCATTGCGCCGTTTAGCACGCTGATTTTTGATGTAGAACTGCTGGCTATTCTGTAATAGTGAACCGGTTCTGACATAAGGCCCTGCGATGCAGGGCTTTATTGTTTTTGTGATACCTAACCTCAGTAACATTTTGTAGGTAATGAATGTACCAAATCCGCCCTTATCAGCCCGGTGAAGAGCTGTTATTGCGTGAACTGTTTTACCATACAGTGCACCGCGTTAATCAGCGTGACTACACCGCCGAGCAGCGCGAAGCTTGGGCGCCAACGCGGTTTGATGCCAATGCATGGGCGGCGCGCATTGCGCAAAGCGAGCCTTTTGTCGCATTGGATAATGAGCAGATTGTCGGTTTTGCTGACGTGCAAACAGATGGCTATATCGACTTTTTTTTCTGTCATCATAACTATCAGGGGCGGGGTGTGGGTAAAGCATTGATGCAGCATCTGCTCAAAACCGGCCGTCGTTTTGGTGTAAAACGCTTTTATGCTGATGTCAGCTTGACCGCTATGCCGTTTTTTCAGCACTGTGGCTTTACCGTCGTGCGTCAACAGCAAAAAGCCGTGCGGGGCATCACATTAACGAATTTTTTAATGGAAAAACGTCACGGTTAGCATTAAATCTATATTGTTTTTCGTCAGTTGGTAATGATACACATACGCCTAACAGCCTAATTAATAGCAGAAATTTATTACACCGGCTCGCCACTCAAATAAACTACAAAAATACTTGTTGAAAAACCATTTCAATGACTATATATATCGCTTTATCGCGATATTTAAATAAATCGATTTATATATGACAACAGCCACGGCTTCACACATTGCAGCAAAACAGTTAGACGACATTATCAAGGCGCTGGCGCATCCGGTGCGGCGGGATATTTTGCACTGGCTGAAACAGCCAGAGCAGTATTTTGCTGATCAGGAACATCCGCTCAGTCTGGGCGTCTGTGCCGGGAAAATTGAGCGCCAAACTGGCTTATCGCAAAGTACCGTGTCGGCGCATCTGGCCACGCTGCAGCGTGCCGGAGTCATCACCAGCCAGAAAGTCGGGCAGTGGCATTTTTTTAAACGCAATGAAGCGCTGATCCAGCAATTTTTGTCGCAGATCGGCAGTGAACTTTGAATCCGTTACTTTACTAACGCACAGGACAATACTATGCCAACCATATTCGACCCAATCCAAATTGGCGACTTACAGCTTGCCAACCGTATTATTATGGCGCCTTTGACCCGTTGCCGAGCCAGTGCTGGCAGGGTACCCAATGATTTAATGGCGCAATACTATACTCAGCGTGCCAGCGCCGGCCTGATCCTGACAGAGGCTACCTCGGTTACCCCAATGGGGGTAGGCTATCCGGATACGCCAGGAATTTGGTCGGAGGAGCAGGTCGCCGGCTGGCGCAACATTACATCTGCAGTGCATAAAGCCGGAGGCAAGATTATGCTGCAGCTGTGGCACGTGGGCCGCATTTCTGATCCACACTATTTGTCCGGCGCACTACCCGTAGCCCCCAGTGCTATTGCTGCCAAAGGGCATGTCAGCTTAATGCGGCCCAAAAAGCCATTTGTCACGCCGCGTGCACTGGAGACAGCGGAAGTTGCTGATATTGTTGCGGCTTACCGGCAAGGTGCAATAAATGCTAAAGAAGCGGGTTTTGACGGCGTAGAAATACATGGCGCTAACGGCTACTTGCTCGATCAGTTTTTACAAGACAGCACCAATCAGCGTACAGACAAATACGGTGGTAGCATTGAAAACCGGGCTCGGCTGATGCTGGAAGTGACTGATGCGGTGATCTCAGTATGGGGTGCGGGACGGGTAGGCATGCACCTGGCACCGAGGGCAGATGCGCATGACATGGGAGACTCACACCGTGCTGATACCTTCGGTTATTTAGTGCAACAGCTGGCAAAACGCGATATTGCGTTTATATGCGCCCGCGAAGCACAGGCCGACGACAGCCTGGGACCGATGTTAAAACAGCAGTTTGGCGGAGTGTACATCAGCAATGAACAGTTTGATAAAGCATCAGCAAATAAAGCGCTTGCCGATGGTATTGCCGACGCAGTGGCGTTCGGTATTCCCTTTATCGCAAATCCTGATTTGGTGCACCGCTTTGCTGTTGACGCGCCGCTAAATACGCCACGGCCGGAGTTATTCTATGCCAGCGGAGCCGAAGGTTATACTGACTACCCGCGATTAGCTGAGTAAAACATCACCGATTGCAGATAAACC
>JBFKFH010000201.1:0-5849 GCA_041618685.1 Rheinheimera sp. | reverse complement strand
GTATCGGCACCATACTCCGGATCGGCAATCCATACCCGCAGTTCCAGCTCAATGCCGCTGTCGGCAAAGCTTTTTAACATCACCGTCGGCTCGGGTGAGCTCAGCACCCGTTTCGATTTATCGGCACACTGCAGCATTAACGCCATCGCCTGTTCCGGATCATCGTCGTAACTAACCTGAACCTGAATTTTTACCCGCACGTTGCGATCTTCATAGCTCCAATTGATTACTTCAGATGTGATC
Organism: Rheinheimera sp.; assembly: GCA_041618685.1. Taxonomy (GTDB): domain Bacteria; phylum Pseudomonadota; class Gammaproteobacteria; order Enterobacterales; family Alteromonadaceae; genus Alishewanella. The sequence goes on along the minus strand of JBFKFH010000201.1, from coordinate 5,606 downwards.
AGATTTTCATTCGGAATAAGCGTATCTACACCTTCGCGATTTCGCACTACAACGTAACGGGCTTTTAACTCATGCACCCAGCCAAAGTTTTCGCCGACTGAAATTACATCACCGGGTTTAACGCTGCGATCGAGCACCAGAATAAAACCGCTGATAAAATTCGACGCAATACGCTGTAAACCAAAGCCTAAACCCACACCCAGTGCGCCGCCAAATACCGCTAACGAACTTAAATTGATACCCACAGCATTGAGCGCAATCAAAAACGCCAGGGTGACAAAAAAGAACTTACTAAATTTGCTAAACCCCACCTGCATACTGGGGCTGATGTGTTTCGCCCGCTTTAACTGTTGGTTTAACAGCTCAGCCAGCCACAACGCCAGTGTAAATGCCAGAATAACAACCAGAGTCAATTTGACGGCACCGAGCAAAGACAAGCGGCTGTCACCAAGGTTAAATGCCAGTCCATCCATTACTGCCAGAACAGGCGTTAACCAACCGGCCAGATGCAGTACCACTACCAGCCAGATCACAATGGCAATAACCGGTTCAGCAGATTTAACCAGCGGGCTGGAGAGAAATACTTTACGTAGCATATAAAGTAGCAGCCGGATCACGCCTAATGCTAAAGCGATAGGTATAAGCGTGTTTACCAGTTGATGCTGTAAACCAGAAGCCTGCAATGCCTGGCTGCTCAAAGCCAGTAGTGCCGCCATACTAAAGGGTAATAATATGCGGTGAGAACTGCGTAATGCCACATGGCGCAACCCCTGGCCGCCTTGATCCGTTAACCGCTGGCCGCCAATGCGGTTGATCAACAGTGCGACAACCAGGCATAAAGCTATCGCCAGCAGTTGATACCAGAGTGTTACTTGCTGTATCTGCGTCAGTATATTTTGCCACCAGACCGTCATGTGTTCTGACATAAGTTGGATAATCCAATTTAATAATAGCCATACATTAACAGAAAAATAGATTTTGCCACAGCACAGCTAATGCTTGCAGTCTGCCAACTTTGTGCTAAATTGATATCAAAATAATATCATATTGAGGGTGTTAACATGTTGCAGGAACGGATGATTAACAGTAAAGGCGGTTTCGGTATGATAGCGGTACTGCTTCTGGCGCAAGTTTTAACGCTGGCTGGCATAGCGCTGCTGCCTGTGCCGCTGAAGATAGTGGCGCTGTTATTGGCAATAACAGTATTCGTTTGCTGGTTTGGTTTTTATATGGTGCATCCGAATCAGTCGGCTGTTATGCAGTTATTTGGCCGCTATGTCGGTACTGATTTACAAAATGGTTTGCGCTGGTCCAACCCGTTATACAGCAAGCGCAAGGTGTCGTTGCGGGTGCGCAACTTTGAAAGCAGCAAAATGAAGGTCAATGACAATGCCGGTAACCCAGTAGAAATTGCTGCTGTTGTGGTATGGAAAGTAATCGACAGCGCAGAAGCGGTGTTTGAAGTGGATGACTACGAGAACTTTGTTAGTATTCAAAGCGAGTCCGCGATCCGCCATTTGGCATCCAGTTACGCTTATGATGCCGGCAACGATGAGACTATCAGTTTACGCAGCAGTACCGATGAAATCACAGAATTATTGAAGCATGAAATTCAGGCAAGGTTGAACAAAGCCGGCGTTTCTGTGCTCGAAGCCCGTATCAGTCATCTTGCCTATGCGCCTGAAATTGCCAGCGCGATGTTGCAACGTCAGCAAGCTGCTGCGATTGTGGCCGCACGCCAGCAAATCGTCGAGGGTGCCGTTGGTATGGTTGAAACCGCGTTACAGCGTTTATCTGACAAGCACATTGTAGAATTGGACGATGAGCGTAAGGCCGCTATGGTCGGAAACTTACTGGTCGTGTTATGTGGCGATCATCACGTGCAGCCAGTGGTGAACGCTGGCAGTCTGTATTAGGCGGAGCGCCTTGTGGCTAAAAAAGCGTTTGCACTTCGTATTGACGAAACTATGCTCAGCGCATTACAGCGCTGGGCAGATGATGAATTTCGCAGTATCAATGGTCAGATCGAATATCTGCTGCATGATGCGTTGAAAAAGGCAGGCCGGTTAAAGCCTGCCGCTGAAGATAAAGCAAAAGACGATTAACGCAGTAACCAGAATACTGCCGGCAGGCTGAGCAAGCTCAGCAGGATACCGAGCCCGATAATGCCACTTACCAGGCGGGGGGCCAGCCCTGCCATAATGGCTATCGCACCTGCCGAGATCATCGGTGGCATTGCCGCTTGAAAGATACTGATATCTACTGCTATGCCACGTTGGCCTAGGCCAAACCAGATCAGCGCAGCCAGTGCCGGCATCATCACCAGCTTAATACCCAGTGCGCTGATCAACGGCAGTACTTCGCTCTTGCTGAACTTAATCGTGAGGGCAAAACCGACGGCTACCATAACCACCGGCACTAAGGTCGCCGACAGGCTATCGATTAACTGGCTGACAAAGTCGGGGTATGCAGCGCCACGCATGGCTAAACCAAGCAATAAGGCAATAAAAGACGGAAAGGTAATAATCTTAATGGTAATGCCTTTTAAAGTCGGTTTTGCAGCGGTCGGGCTATACAGCGCCGCTACTACCGTGACGTAAGTCGCCAGTGCAATAAAAGACCCTACTTGATCATAAACCACGGCGTAAGGCATTGCACTGCTGCCAAACAGTGCTTCTGTCATCGGAAAACCCAGAAATGAAGTATTGCCCAGTGGTAATACGATGAGCAAGGCACCGGTTGTATCACGTGACCAGTGCAGCAGCTTGCTTAGCAGTAATACGGTGGCAACTACCGCCAGTAATAGCAGCCAGGGTGTTATGGCGGGAATAAGCAGTTGGGTAGAAAACTGTAATAGCGGCACATTCTTCAGGATCAGGGCCGGCAGTGCGACATAAAGCACATACATATTCAGTGCAATGCCACTGTTTTGCGGCATAGTTGGCAGACGACGTAACAATACACCTATACACAGATAGGCAAGAATCAGAAAAAAGTTTTCCATTACATCTCACTTTGGCACTGGCCGCCAAGCAGGGCCAGCTTGGCGGCTTTGGGCAATTGTTTTAATTTATACTCGGCTTTACTGGCTTCGCGTCTATCCGGCATGGCTTGCTGGTATACCAGCGTTAGTGGGCCTTTACCGCGTAATGCTTTGGCCCCGCCGCTAAGCTCACCGTTATGCTGACGTAAGCGGCGCACAGGATCGGTGCTAATACCGGTATATAACTGGCCGGCAGCGGTTCTTACCATATACAAATACCAGTCGTTCATGGTGCTAACAGCCATAGTTGCTGTTCTGCTATAATGCGCGCTTTATACTGCGCCGCGCATTGCAGGTGCACCGTAGCTGGCGCTGAAAATCGGGTGCAAAACAGGATATCTAATGTCATTTCAATCTCTCGGCCTGGCTGAGCCTATTTTACGTGTACTGACAGAGCAAGGCTATGCTACGCCAACGCCAGTGCAGCTGAAAAGTATACCTGTGATCCTTGTGGGTAAAGATGTCCTTGCCGGGGCGCAAACCGGCACCGGCAAAACAGCGGCCTTTACTTTACCCTTGCTGCAGCAAATGCTCAATGCGCCAAAGGTCGTAGCGCCTAATCAGGTACGGGTGCTGGTGCTAACCCCAACCCGTGAACTGGCGCAGCAAGTGTATGACAATGTGCGTAAATATAGCCAGTATCTGGCAACGCACTCAGCGGTGTTTTATGGCGGCGTATCGATTCGTCCCCAGTATGATGATGCTGAGCGGGGATTGGATATACTGGTTGCCACACCAGGGCGGCTGATTGACCATTTGCATCAGAAAACTGTCGACTTATCGGCGCTTGAGGTGTTGGTGCTGGATGAAGCCGACCGGATGTTGGATATGGGTTTTATCGTCGATATAAAACGCATTATGGCGAAATTACCAGTAAAGCGTCAGACACTGTTGTTTTCTGCAACCTACTCCAACGACATTAAACAGCTGGCGGATGAGTTGCTAAACAGCCCGCAACTTATCGAAGTGGCCGCGACAAATGCAACGGCGGAGCGGGTTGAGCAGCTGGCATATCTGGTTGATCGTCATCGCAAGCGTGAGCTGCTATCGCATGTGATTGGTAAAAATAACTGGCCACAGGTATTGGTGTTTGTCCGTACCAAGCACGGAGCAGATCGCTTAGCTAAGCAGTTAGCAAAAGATGGTTTAAAGAGCGCTGCTATCCATGGCGATAAAAGCCAGGGCGCGCGCACCAAAGCGCTGGCTGATTTTAAAGCAGGTAGCGTCCGGATACTGGTTGCTACTGATATCGCCGCCCGTGGTTTAGATATTAACGAGTTGCCGTATGTGGTTAACTACGATCTGCCGCAAGTATCCGAAGACTACGTTCACCGGATTGGCCGCACTGGCCGTGCAGGTAACAGCGGTGTGGCGTTAACGTTGATCACACCTGAAGAAATTAAAGCATTGCAGGACATAGAGAGATTAATTCAGCAGGTTATAACCGCAACGGTGCTGCCTGGTTATGAACATGATCCAACGTATATTTCGCCAGAGCAGGCTCAGGCCAGGCATGGTGATGCACCGAAGAAACCAGCCAAGAAGGGTAATTTAAAAGCTAAACTACGCGCGAAAGCGCTGGGAAAAGGCTAAAGCGTATCGCTGGTTGAAATTGTATCAAGGCTGAGTAAGTTGGCTTGCTTAGCTGCGGTACAGCGTCTTAATCAGGTGGAAACCAAACTGTGTTTTCACCGGCCCCTGTACTTCCAGTAGCGGGGCTTTAAATACCACATCGTCAAACGCTTTTACCATCTGGCCTTTACGAAACTCGCCCAAATCCCCGCCTTTTTTGCCTGACGGGCATAGCGAGTGCTGCTTGGCCAGTTTGCCAAAGTCAGCACCTTTGTTCAGTTGCTGTTTCAGCTTCTCCGCTTCGTCACGGGTTTTTACCAGAATATGTAGTGCACAGGCTTTCATTTGTAACGCTCACCCAGAGTAATAGCAACAGGCTATTCTAACGCCGGCAGCGCATGGGATAAAGCACAAAGCAGATTACGGTTATTGTGAGTAGCTAAAAAGTTATACTGGCGGAAACATATGAAATATTGATTTACAATTTGTAAGCAGACGTCGAAGTTATCGCTGCTATAATTTGCCGAAGATGACAAGCATGAGAAATGGAATTATGAACAAGTTAATCACCTCGGTATTAGTTGCAACGCTGACATTCACGGGCGCAAATGTATTTGCGTCTGACGAGACGGTAACATCGCAGAGCGAAGAAGTCAGAATGCGTTCACTTATTTATTCATCTGACTATGACAGCATGATGGCATTAGTACAAAAGCAAAAATTTGCTGAAGCCTTTCCTGAAATAATCAGATTCGCCCGTTATGGTGAAAAATATGCGCAGTACCTGGCGGGCTTACTGATGGTCACCGGGCAGGATGGTGTGCCGGTAAATATTGAAGAGGGGCTGGTATGGATGCGCCTGTCATTAGAGCAGGAAACCTCAGACTGGGAAAAACGCTATGCCGAAATCACCAAGAATCTGACAAAAGATCAGTTGGATTCATTGAACCCGATGTACAACGAATACAAAGCAAAATTTGGTGCTGAAGCG
>JBFKFH010000200.1:0-5855 GCA_041618685.1 Rheinheimera sp. | reverse complement strand
TGCTAAAACAGGGCTTTACTGCCGAGCAGCTACCCACTATTAAAATATTTAAGCCGGTAGGCTGTGAGCACTGCACTAACGGCTATAAAGGCCGGGTTGGCATTTACGAAGTAATGCCGGTTAGCGCCAAAATGGCCGACATTATTATGCAGGGCGGTAATTCGCTGGATATTGCCCAGCAGGCACAAATCGAAGGTATTAATAACTTACGCCAGTCGGGTTTAATTAAAGCTGCGGCCGGCATGACCAGCCTGGCAGAAATTAACCGGGTAACCAAAGGCTGATACAGCCTGCGGCTGCATTGGCGAAAGCGTAATAACAGACTATCTAACGCGCAGTGCGCGGTAACAGGAAACCATTATGGCTCAGGCACAACAATTTAAAATAAAAGAGCTGGCATCATTTACTTATAAAGGCGTAAACCGGCGCGGTAAAAAAGTAGACGGTGAAATTAAGGGCACCAGCATTGCTGAAGTAAAAGCCCTGCTGCGCCAGCAAGGCATTACGCCATCGGGCGTAAAGAAAAAGCCAAAATCATTATTTGGTGATGGCGCAAAAATTAAGCCGGTAGATATTGCCATTTTTACCCGCCAGATTGCCACCATGCTGGGCGCTGGCGTGCCGCTGGTGCAATCACTTGACCTTATCGCCAATGGCTCTGAAAATAAAAGCCTGCGCACCTTAATGCAGAAAATTTCGGTTAAAGTGCAGGCCGGTTTACCGCTGTCGGAAACACTGCGCGAGCACCCGAAGTATTTTGATGAGCTGTATTGCGACCTGGTTAAATCCGGTGAGGCGTCAGGTTCGCTGGATCAGATTTTTGACCGGCTGGCCATTTATAAAGAAAAAGCCGAAGCGCTTAAATCGAAAATTAAAAAAGCCATGTTTTACCCGATTGCGGTATTAGTGGTGTCATTTATTGTTACATCCATTCTGCTGATATTTGTGGTACCACAGTTTGCCGAAATTTTTGCCGGCTTTGGTGCCGAGCTGCCAGCCTTTACCTTATTTGTACTGGGTATTTCTGATTTAATGCAGCAATATTGGTGGCTGGTACTAATAGGGCTGTTTGCCTTTAGTTATGTGGTGAAAAAGGCCTATGCCAATAACCTGAAGTTTCGAACCTGGGCCGATGGCCGCATTATTAAACTGCCGGTAATTGGCGATATTTTAAATAAAGCCGCCGTGGCGCGTTATGCCCGCACGCTGTCAACCACCTTTGCCGCCGGCGTACCATTAATTGAAGCGCTGGAGTCTGCCGCCGGCGCCTCGGGTAACGAAGTGTATAAAAACGCCATTTTATTTATCCGCGAAGAAGTCTCCAGCGGTAATCAGATGTATTTAGCCATGAAACAAACCGGCCAGTTTCCGGAAATGGTGGTGCAGATGGTGTCAATCGGTGAAGAATCCGGCGCACTGGACAGCATGCTGGCTAAGGTAGCCAATATTTACGAGCAGGAAGTAGACGATGCAGTTGACGGCTTAACTGCGCTGCTTGAGCCGTTAATTATGGCGGTACTGGGGGTTATTATCGGCGGCTTAATTATTGCGATGTATCTGCCTATCTTCCAACTTGGTGGCATTGTAGGATAACTCAATGCAGAATATTTTTACCTTACTCAGCAGCACGCCGGAACTGTTTATCGTTACCGTGCTGCTAATAAGCCTGTTAATTGGCAGCTTTTTAAATGTGGTGATTTACCGCCTGCCAAAAATGATGGAAAACGAATGGCAGCAAGAGTTTCAGGCCTATTTTAGCCCTGATGCCACCGCAGTAGCGCCGGCAAAGTTTAACCTGGCGGTACCACGCTCGGCCTGCCCGGCTTGCAATGCGCCGGTGCTGGCGCGCGACAATATACCGGTACTGAGCTGGCTGCGGTTAAAAGGCCGTTGCCGTTACTGCAAAGCCACTATCAGCGTGCGTTACCCGGTAGTTGAAGCCTTAACGGCGCTGTTATCGGCTGTGGTTGCCTGGCAGCTGGGTTTTGGCCTGGCCGCCGGCGTTATTATTCTGACCACCTGGACACTTATCGCGCTTAGCTTTATTGATATTGATAAAATGCTGCTGCCTGATCAGCTAACCCTGCCGCTGCTATGGCTGGCCTTGCTATTTAGCCTGACAGATTCAGCCTTTGTTAACCCTGGCCAGGCTATTGTCGGCGCGGCTGCCGGCTATTTAAGCCTGTGGAGTGTGTACTGGCTGTTTAAGTTATTAACCGGCAAAGAAGGCATGGGTTATGGCGATTTTAAATTACTCGCCGTTTTTGGTGCCTTTCTCGGCTGGCAACAGCTGCCATTGATAATTTTGCTGTCTTCCTGCGTTGGCGCTGTGGTAGGTGTAATACTGCTAAGTGTACAGGGTAAAGACAAAGCAACGCCGATCCCCTTTGGCCCTTATATTGCGGCGGCAGGCTGGATAGCACTGTTATGGGGTGAGCAGCTTACTAACGCTTATTTGCGCTATCTGGGGCTGTAGTGGCGGCCTTTGTTGTAGGCTTGACCGGTGGCATAGGCTGCGGTAAAAGCACGGTAACGGCGTTATTTGCCGCTCAGGGTGTACAATATGTTGATGCCGATATTGTCGCCCGTGAAGTGGTTATGCCGGGCACTGTCTGCCTGCAAGCCATTACACAGCATTTTGGTACAGCTATACTGCACAGCAATGGCGAGCTGAACCGCGCAGCGCTGCGCCAGCGGGTATTTAGTAACGCGGCTGAGCGCGACTGGCTGGAGCAACTGCTGCACCCGGCGATACGACAGCAAATACTAACTCAGCTGGCAGCACTGACATCGCCCTATGCATTATTAGTGGCGCCCTTGTTGTTAGAAAACAAACTTAACCGGTATGTACAACGGGTACTGGTGATAGACTTACCCGAAAGCTTGCAGCTTCAACGTGCGATGGCACGCGACGCGGCCGACGCCGCACAGATTAAAGCGATAATGGCCGCGCAAATCACGCGCTCAGAACGGCTGAAACTGGCCGATGATATTATTACTAATGACAGCAGTCTGGCAGATTTAGCTCCCCAGGTTAGCGCCCTGCATCAACACTATTTACAGCAGGCCGCAACACAGTAACACCGGGACCTTGGCACGCTGTCACAACAGGTGTGAAACAGCAAACGCATGACTGAATTAATTTACGAACACCCACTGAATGAAAAACTACGCACTTACCTGCGCCTGGAATACCTGCTTAACCAACTGCTAAGCCTGAATGCGCTGGAAACTGAATGGCAGCAACAGGCGTTTTTTAACGCGCTGTTCGACCTGATAGAAGTACTGGACCGCACCGATATTCGCCCCGATCTGATTAAAGACTGTGAGCGCAGTGAAACTGCACTGGTTACCTGGGCTAACCATCCTTCAGTATCTGACGATAAATTACAGCCAGTATTGCAACGGGCTGTGCGTTTGCAAAGTGAGCTATTACGCAGCGGTAAATTTGTCGGTAACTTAAAAGAACACAAGTTTCTGGCGCCATTACGCCAGCGGTTTACGATACCCGGCGGCGCCTGCTACTTTGACGTACCGCAATTGCAGTACTGGTTTAACTTGCCACTGGATCAGCGCCAACAAATGGCACTTAGCTGGTGCGCCGAATTTAATTTGTTGCAACAGGCAGTAGGTTTTGTGCTGGGGTTTTGCCGCGAAAAAGGCCAGTTTAGCGATGTCACCGCCGAAAACGGCTTTTACCAGAGTAATACTGATCAGCACGAACTGCTGCGTATTCGCTACCCGCTGGACGCCGGCGTGTACCCAACCGTTAGCGGCAATAAATACCGCTATGCGATTCGTTTTATGCAGCTGTGCGATGAAGCCGGCCGTAGCAATAGTGAGAAAAGTATCTGCTTTGGCCTGGCTTGCTGTTAAGATCCGGCCAACATACGGAGTAATATGATGAAAGTTAAATGCCCCACCTGCGACAAAGCTGTCGTTTGGTCAGCCGAAGCCAGTTTTCGGCCGTTTTGTTCACAGCGCTGCAAGTTAATTGATCTGGGCGACTGGGCTGCCGAGAATCACCGCATACCCGACAAAGCACCAGTGGATGCCGAATTATCTGAAGCCTATTTAGCCGAACTGGAACAAGAGTTTATCGCACAGGATAACGACTTCTTTAAACACTGATCTCAGTCGGCGCCAAACTGCTGCTGCAGGCGCACCACTATCGGCTGGTTTGCATCCGGAAAGGCAATATCACTCAGCTGCGCAATACTGGCCCAACGCAGCGGCTGGCCTTCACGGCCGTGTGGTTCGCCGTTAAAGCCTCTGACCAGGTAGATATCCAACAGCACCGTTTTTTCCGGGTAGCTATATTCTAACTGCATCAAGGCGCTGCTAGCCGTTACGTTGATGGCGACTTCTTCGTGCAGCTCACGCGCCAGCGCCTGCTGCACGGTCTCCCCCGGCTCAACCTTGCCACCGGGAAACTCCCACTTACCGCCCTGATGCTGCTTGCTGTTACGCAGTGCCAGCAAAATGTGACCATCACGCAGGATAACGCCAACGGCGACATGTATCACCTTAGCCGGCTGCTCTGATTGAGTATATTGTTTATCTTGCATATTTCATTACACCTGAAACAACAAAGTCAGCCTAAGCTGACTCTGTTTATGTTTATGCGCCGGCATCAATGCAGGCGGCTACTTTAACGTTACACCAGCTTGCCGTGGCACTGTTTGTATTTTTTACCCGAGCCACACGGGCAAGGGTCATTACGGCCTATTTTGTCCTGATCACGAAATACCGGGCCCGCTGCCATACCAGCAGGCACGCTGCCACCAACCTGCTCAGCTTCAGCATGCTGATAGTCATGCGGTACCGCGTCGGCTTTACGGCGCTGCTGCTCTACTGCATCGACGTCTTCAGCCGCTTTTACCTGCACGCGGCCTAATACGCCGACAACGTCTATCTTCAGGTTTTCCAGCATGGCCGAGAATAACTCAAATGCCTCACGCTTATATTCCTGTTTCGGGTTCTTCTGCGCATAGCCACGCAGGTTAATACCCTGGCGTAAGTGGTCCATTGCGGCCAGATGTTCTTTCCAGTGTGTATCCAGACTTTGCAGCATGATGGCTTTTTCGAACTGGCGCAGTACCTGCGGCCCAACCATCTGCTCTTTGGCTGTGTATGCCTGCTCAACTTCCTGTTGAATGCGCTCACGCAGCTTTTCTTCAAACAGTTTTTTATCATCAGCCAGCCACTGCGCTATCGGCAATTCCAGCATAAAGTCCGCTTTTAAGCGCTGCTCCAGACCGGGAATATCCCACATTTCGTCCAGTGACTGCGGCGGAATATACTGGCTGATAACACCATCGATAACATCAAGGCGAATGGCACTGATGGTTTCACTGATATCTGTCGCATCAAGTAATTCGTTACGCTGCTCGTACACTACTTTACGCTGATCGTTGGCAACATCATCAAACTCAAGTAACTGCTTACGAATATCAAAGTTACGCGCTTCTACTTTACGCTGTGCATTCTCTATCGCACGGCTTACCCACGGGTGTTCGATAGCCTCGCCCTTTTCCATGCCCAGACGGCGCATCATGCCGGCCATGCGGTCAGAGGCAAAAATACGCATTAACGCATCGTCCAGCGACAGATAGAAGCGGCTTAAACCCGGATCGCCCTGCCGGCCGGCACGGCCACGCAGCTGGTTATCAATACGGCGTGATTCGTGGCGTTCTGTACCAATAATATGCAAGCCCCCGGCCGCAATTACTGCGTCGTGCCGCACGTGCCAATCAGCTTTTACTTTTTCTTTTTGTGCATCGGTGGCATCTGCGCCTAATGCTGCCAGCTCAACTTGCAAGCTGCCGCCCAGAACGATATCGGTACCACGACCG
>JBFKFH010000199.1:0-5864 GCA_041618685.1 Rheinheimera sp. | reverse complement strand
GCTGTAGCCGGTTTGGGTGGCTGCCCTTATGCCGCTGGTGCGTCAGGCAATGTCGCCACAGAAGATGTGGTGTATTTACTCAATGGTCTTGGTATTACGCACGGCGTAGATTTACCCGCGCTGGCCAAGGCAGGCTGGTTTATTACTGACAAGCTCGGCAAACAGCCTAGTTCTAAAGTAGGATTGGCGCTTCAGGCCAAGTGCACGCAAACTAACAGTTAAAAATAGCGCTCAGGGGACAAAAAATGGCAGGGTTTAATAAGGTCGTACATAGCTACGAAGACGCCATGGCAGGCTTGCAAGACGGCATGACCGTAATTGCGGGTGGCTTTGGCTTATGCGGCATTCCGGAAGGCTTAATTGCTCAAATAAAGAAAATGGCCACCAAAGACTTAACCGTCGTATCGAACAACTGCGGTGTCGATGGCTTTGGTCTAGGCATTTTACTTGAAGACAGGCAAATCAAAAAAATGGTTGCCTCTTATGTCGGCGAAAATGCATTGTTTGAAAAGCAATTACTTAACGGCGAGCTGGAAGTAGAGCTAACACCGCAAGGCACTTTAGCTGAAAAAATGCGCGCTGGCGGTGCGGGCATTCCGGCCTTTTTCACTGCTACCGGTTACGGTACACCGGTGGCTGAGGGCAAAGAAACACGTGAAATAAATGGCCGTAACTATGTACTGGAAGAGTCTATCACCGGTGATTTTGCCATTGTGCGCGCCTGGAAAGCCGACCGTTACGGTAACCTGGTGTTTCGCCATACCTCGATGAACTTTAACCCTATGGCCGCCACTGCCGGTAAAATTACTGTTGCCGAAGTGGAAGAAATAGTCGAGCCCGGCGAGCTGGAACCGTCACAAATTCATACGCCGGGTATTTATGTGCAACGCGTGATCAAAGGTAACTTTGAAAAACGCATTGAACGTCGAATGGTCCGTCAAGGTTAAGGAGGCAACAATGGCTTTATCTCGTGAACAGGTTGCCATGCGGGTGGCGCAGGAACTGCAAGACGGTTATTACGTTAACCTTGGCATTGGTATTCCGACATTGGTAGCAAACTATGTCCCGGCCGACATTGAAGTAATGCTGCAATCAGAAAATGGCCTGTTAGGTATGGGCCCCTACCCAACCGAAACAGAAATTGATGCGGACATGATCAACGCCGGTAAAGAAACGGTCACCGCAATCAAAGGCGCGGCTATTTTCAGCTCAGCCGAAAGCTTTGCTATGATCCGCGGCGGTCATGTCGATTTAACTGTACTGGGCGCTTTTGAAGTCGATCAGAACGGTAATATCGCCAGCTGGATGATCCCCGGCAAGCTGGTAAAAGGCATGGGCGGTGCGATGGATCTGGTTGCCGGCGCACAGAACATTGTGGTTACCATGACTCACGCCGATAAATACGGCAATAGCAAACTACTGACTGACTGTACCCTGCCACTAACTGGCGTAGGCTGTGTGAAGAAAATAGTTACCGACTTAGCCGTGCTTGAAGTGCGGGATGGTGCCTTTCATTTACTGGAACGCGCGCCGGGTATTTCGGTTGAAGAAATTCAACAGAAAACTGCCGGCAAACTGGTTGTCAAAGGTGATGTACCAGAGATGATGTTTAACTAACATTCGGTTACTGCTGAACAAGAGCGCAGGATTGCAAAAATCTTAGCGCTCTTTTTTTGACCCCATAAAAATCAAGTGATAGACTCTATATATCTCAATTGATAAACGAGTTGCGCCATGACTGCACTGGTACGGGAATTTACGCCAACATTCTATAGTTCACCTAATCTGTGGCAACAGTTAGGTATCGCCGAGCGCGGGCCCAAGTTATATCAGGCGTTACACGAGGGCTTTAATTACAGCATTTTTGATAAGCTTGCGCTGTTGTCAGGGCTGGATAAAAGGCAGTTGGCTCAGATATGTCAGTTAGCCCCGGCTACGCTGGCTCGGCGGGCGAAGCTGGGGAAATTCACCCAGGACGAAAGCGACCGGCTACACCGTTTTGCTACCGTGCTGGTGGCCGCCAATGCCCTATTTGACAACGATATGAGCGCCACTAAACGCTGGCTAACTGAACCGGTTTACGGTCTTGGCGATAAAGCACCACTAGATATGCTGGCGACTTCTGCAGAAACGCAGGCGATAATCGATTTAATCGGTCGCTTAGAGCACGGTGTTTTTGCCTGATGCGGCTGTACCGTTTGGTGCATCATAAACATACTGCTCAGGCATTTGACGGTGAAGGTGCAAGGCTTTACGGCGGGCGCTGGAACAGCAAAGGCCAATTATGTGTTTATACTGCAGGCTCAGAAGCCCTGGCGATTCTTGAAGTTCTGGTGCATTTAAATAATCGGGCCGCCCTGCAGCAGTACCGGCTGTTTCAGCTGACAATAGATACCGGGCAACTGCTGACGGTAAGTTTAGCTAACCTGCCTGATAGCTGGCGTCAACAACCTGCTGCTGCAGACAGCGCCAGGATTGGTGACAACTGGCTGCAACAGCAAGCCAGTCTGGCATTAGCCGTACCCTCAGTAATCGCGCCGCGTGAGAATAATATACTGCTAAACCCCACACATGCAGCCTATGCTGACTGTATCAATAGTGCCACTGAGCTGCACTTTTTGCCCGATCCACGCTTAATACTGTAGCCACAACCTTTAACCCGGTACTGTCGAGCAGTTGGCCACACCGAAGTGGCTACAGTGAAATGTTTGTTTATTAACGTTTTAATCTGGCCAGTAAACTGGACGTATCCCAGCGCCCTCCGCCCATTTGCTGTACTTCGCTGTAGAACTGATCGACCAGCGCAGTTAGCGGTAAATGGCTGCCGTTATTGCGGGCCTCAGCCAACGCGATACCAAGATCTTTACGCATCCAGTCGACAGCAAAACCAAAATCATATTTGCCATCAAGCATAGTGTGGGAACGGTTTTGCATTTGCCAGGACGATGCGGCACCTTGTGAAATCACCTCCACTACCGCAGCCGCGTCTAACCCTGCATGTTGAGCAAAGTTCAGCGCTTCGGCCAGCCCCTGCACCACGCCGGCGATACAAATCTGGTTTACCATTTTAGCTAGCTGACCAGAGCCCGCCGGCCCGAGCAATTTTGCACAACGCGCATAGCTCATAATCGCCGTCTCGGCTTTAGCCATGTCGCTGACCTCCCCGCCAATCATCACGGTCAGCACCCCATTTTCAGCACCAGCCTGGCCACCTGACACCGGCGCATCCAAACAGCCGATCTGACGCTGTGCTGCCGCTTGTGCCAGTTCACGGGCTAAATTAGCTGATGCGGTAGTATGGTCAATCAACACTGCACCCGGCGCCATTGCGCCTAATACGCCATCGTCACCATACACGACGGAACGCACATCATCGTCATTGCCGACACACAAAAACACCAATGCAGCCTCTTTTGCCGCTAAAGCTGGCGTAGTCGCATAGTTGCCACCATATTGCGCCACCCATTGCTGGGCTTTGGCCGTTGTCCGGTTAAACACGCTGACCTGAAACCCCTTTTGCTGCAGATAGCCTGCCATCGGGTAGCCCATCACGCCCAGGCCGATAAAAGCGACTTTTTGTCCATTCTGATTTGACATATAACTGACTTAAAACTGTGACATACTGTGGCGCTGAGCTTACAAACATATCGCGCTGATTGAAAGCACTTACCAAAGGAAAAATTATGCCAAATGTTCATCAGTTCAAGGTCAAAGACAGCCTGGGTAACGATGTCGATCTGAGCCAGTTTCGTGGCAAAGTCGTGTTAATCGTAAATACCGCCAGCAAATGTGGCTTCACCCCGCAGTACCAGCAGCTTGAACAGCTGCATCAGAAATACCATGATAAGGGTTTGGTGATCCTGGCGTTTCCGTGTAATCAGTTTGGCGCGCAGGAACCAGGTACTGACAATGATATTCGGCAATTTTGCCAGCTAAACTACGGCGTGACTTTTCCTGTCATGGCCAAGCTTGCGGTAAACGGCCCGGATGCTGCACCATTGTTTGAGCATTTAAAAGACAGTGCCCGCGGCCTGTTAAAAACCCGCGCCATAAAATGGAACTTCACCAAGTTTCTGGTAAATAAAGACGGTGATGTGGTCAAACGTTATGCCCCGCGTACCAAGCCTGCCAGTATTGTCACAGCGATAGAAGACTTGCTGTAACATTGATCCAGCACTAAGTTCTGCGCTGACATTTACGCTAAGCTTAACGGCAAACAACGGGAGACATACCATGAAAGTTGCCGTATTCAGCACCAAACCCTATGACCAGCAAGGGTTGAAGCAATGGGCGGATGCCAGTCTGCAGTTCAACTACTTTGAGACCCGACTGAATAAAACCAGTGTCAAGCTGGCGGCAGGCTGCCATGCGGTATGCGCTTTTGTTAATGACGAGCTGGATGCCGACGTACTGCAGCAATTATCCGCGTTAGGTATTGAAATGGTCGCACTTCGCTGTGCCGGTTTTAACAATGTCGACTTGGATACGGCGAAAAACCTTGGCATACGCATTGCGCGCGTGCCCGCCTATTCGCCACAAGCCGTGGCCGAACATACTATAGCTATGATGTTGTGTTTAAACCGCAAGCTACATAAAGCCTATAACCGGGTACGTGATGATAATTTTTCGCTAGATGGCCTGCTGGGCTTTAATCTGTTTGGTAAAACCGTCGGCCTAATTGGTACTGGGCGCATTGGACTGGCTACCGCGCGTATTCTGCATGGTTTTGGCTGCCAGTTGTTGTGTCATGATATCAGCCCAAGTAATGAAGTAGCCCAGCTAAACGGCCGCTACGTTACGCTGGATGAACTGTATGCCCAAAGTGATATTATCAGCCTGCACTGCCCGTTAACCCCACTGACTAAACATCTGATTAATCATCGCAGCATTGCCTGTATGAAAGACGGTGTCATGCTGATAAACACCAGCCGCGGTGCACTTATTGATAGTAAGGCTGCTATAGATGGGCTGAAACAACGTAAAATTGGTTATCTCGGACTGGATGTGTACGAGCAGGAAGCGGATTTGTTTTTCGAAAACCTTTCAGAACACATGATTGATGATGAGGTGTTTAAACGCTTACTTACCTTTCCCAATGTCCTGATCACCGGGCATCAGGCTTTTTTTACTAAAGAGGCGTTACAGCAAATTTGTCAGGTAACCAGCGACAACTTACTGGCGTTTGCCGGCAATACCAGTAACGGCAACGAATTGGTCAATTAGCACGGCACGCCGGCATATCCGGCAATGCAATCAGCTCGTTAGAACGTATATACCATCGACGCCGACGTTTCGGTATCTGTTTTGCGCAAATCAGTTTCTGGCCGCGAGTTATGCCTGACAATAAAATTAAACCGCATCGATAGTTTGTCTGCGACTTTCGCGGTAATACTGCTGCGGCTTAGTAACGTTGAGTTCTGCCCACCCAGTGACATAGCACTCTCCAGCGTCTGGCGGAAAGTAAAATTGGCATACAGCGAGTAATCGAGGTTAGCTGCCAGATACCAGATCAACCCACTATTGTTAGTACCCTTGGCACTTTGTTGATGCGAAAAACCCGGGCCGGTTTCTAAATCAAGGTAGTTAGTCTGTCGCTCGTAAATACGGTTACCATAGCCGGCAACAACGGAGGCTTGCTCGCGGAATGAACCAAATTTATCACGCGCATAGGCACCACGGCCAAACACGGATTCCCGCCCTTTAACCAGTTTATAATTGCTTTGGCCGGTAATACCGTACCGACTGGCCGTGGTCAGCTCATGTGTGCCGCCAGTCTCGTCATTTGCTACCTGGTTCTTTTGTAATAGGCTTTGCAGTTGATATCGATTGCGGAAGTACTCCAGATCATGCACCAGCTCGCTGTT
>JBFKFH010000198.1:0-5882 GCA_041618685.1 Rheinheimera sp. | reverse complement strand
TGAAACACTACCCGACTCTGCTAATGATACTGCTGGTAATCAATGCACAATTTGCAGTAGCGGCCAGCCGTGCTGAGGCCGGCAAAGCCAAAGCAGCAGTATGTGCTGCCTGTCATGGCATAGATGGCAATAGTAAGGTACCTACTATGTACCCTTCACTCGCTGGCCAAAATAGCGATGATTTGCAAACCAAATTACAAGCATATCGGGAAGGTAAAGGCAGTGGCCCAATGGCCGCGACAATGGTTGCTATGGCAAAACCATTAAGTGATCAGGACATTGCCGAACTGGCTGCGTACTTTAGCCAGCAGAAAAAACGTTAAAAGCAAAATAACACCAAGCAGTTATACAGATGCAATCACCACAAGAGTATGTGAAATGAATATTGAATCTTACGCAGATCTCATCATCGCCGCTCAGCAACAAACTGAACCGCAGCGCTTGTTATTTGTATTCGCCAAGGCAGAACTGCCAAATGGGTACACCGACACGCAAAAACAAAATTTTGAACAAGGCAACGGTGGCGCTCTGGCACCGGTGTTATGTGTCGATAAGTTACCAGAAGAAGTCAGCGATTTTTCCAACCTGGTGCTTGAATCCAAAAACACCGGCGTTGACTGGGATATTGCTTTTGTCTCTGCCCTGGGTGGCCGCGGTGGTTTCCCGCCAAACAGCGACGAAGCCAGCCAACCACTGAAGATGATGACAGAAAAAATTCAGGGCGGCATGATTGCTGATTTTCTAACCTTTGATAAAACCGGCGAGTTAGTGGCGTTGTATTAAAACTGCTAGCAACTATCACGCAATCAATCACTGAAATGTGATGCAAAACGCCCGCTTTGAAGGATTGTAAAGGTCAGGTTAGTTTAAATCTGCCCCTAAATATCCAAGATCGAGGAAGCATGCAGTACCCCTACACCAGACAAGACAATGTGCTGACACTAACGGCGGATGGTGAGAAAATTAGATGACAGATCGTTAGCGAAGCGGAACATCGCCTGTAAATCCCTACGCCAATTGGGAAATACATACTCTCTCGTTAAGTATCGACAATAGCGCTTTGGGTACGGATTAGTTTCCTTTCTTGTCAAATGTTCCTTGTTCCACACATAAAGTGTTATTGTACTTTTTTGAGAAGATGGGCTTCCGTATGAGCTTGAAGTAAGTCAATTTACTGATCTTTTTAAGGAAACCAAGCAATTGCTACCAGATTATAGATCTGTAGATAGACTGAATTTTTTCTGTACTGGGCTAAGCACTTTTTGCCACAATGCAAAAAATAAACTTGAGCACGTCAAAAAAACATATTTATTGGTTGGTTCAACTTGGGAAACCGAGCTGTCTAAAATCGATAACAAAATGATTTATGCTGTTCAGAAAGCTGCAGACGAAGATGAGCAATACTATATAGGTGAAAGCTTTTCATTGGATTTCGCGAGAATTAATGAATTTGAAATAATTCATCGACATTCAATTTTGCTCACCCTTCAGAATACACTGGAACATTTCCTAGATGAGCTGTGCCAAGTCGTAGCTTATACAATGAACAGCCCAATCAAGCTTACTGATCAAAATGGTCATGGCATCCCTCGCGCACTGAAATATCTAAGTAAAATAGCAAAATTTAATTTAAAGAGTGTTCAGCAGGAACGTCAAATTGTAATGAGTACTCAACAGATTAGGAACTTAATCGTACATGCAGGTGGCAAGATACCTGAAGATAAAAAACATAAATCAGTGATATTAATAAAAAATTCTATTTACTTTAATGGCATACCAGGACATTACATAACAATCAAACCTGAGTTCATTGAATATTACATAGATATTTTAGTGAGTTTTTTTGAAAAACTGCATTTTGAAATTCAAGAATTTATGGAAAGAGCGTCTTGAGTCGACTGCTATAACTATCTGTTTTTTCTATTCAATTTGTTGAAATTATCTCGCAAGTAAATCGGCACAAAAAGGCAGCGTAAAGCTGCCGAATCCACCTATACCACTTTAGAATAACGCTGCTGTCCCTGGGTTAAGTAAGCATCAAAACAGGCACAGATGCTACGAACCCACAGCCTGCCGCTATCAGTCACTTTAATGCGCTCGGCATATACTTCAACCAAACCATCTTCCATAAAAGGCTGCAACCGTGCCAGCGCCTCACTGAAATATTGCCAGAAGCTGTTAAGACGCCACTTTTGGTTAAACTGTTCGACGTCAAGCTCGAAGTGGCAGATGAGCTGGCTGATAAGCGCTGCACGCAGTTTATCGTCACTATTAAGAGTAAAGCCGCGCTCTACCGGAAGCTGGTTGGTATTGATAGCCTGGTAATATGCCGGCAGATCTTTAGCGTTTTGCCATAACACACCGCTTACCTGGCTGATACTGGATACGCCAAGGCCAATCAGTGCGTCCTGCCCTGCAGTGGTATAACCCTGGAAGTTACGCTGCAGCTTACCGGCTTGTTGCGCTTTAGCCAGTGCATCATCGGGCCGGGCAAAATGGTCCATACCGATAAACTGATAGCCCGCGGCAACAAAGCGGTTTATGGCCAGTTGCATCAGTTCCAGTTTCGACGTGGCATCCGGCAGGCTGGCGTTATCAATTTTATGCTGGGCGGCAAAGCGTTCTGGTAAGTGGGCATAGCTAAACAGCGAAATGCGATCCGGGTTCAGACGGATAATTTCATCAACCGTTTGTGCAAAGCTAGCCGGATGCTGAAATGGCAGGCCATATATGAGATCAAGGTTAATTGACGTAAAACCCAAGGTCCGGCTTAACGCCACCTGATGGCGGATAAGATCAGTATCCTGTACCCGGTTGATGGCAATTTGCACTTTTTCATCTAAATCCTGCACACCGAAGCTAACGCGGTTAAAGCCCAGCGTACGCAAATGCCGTAGCTTTTCATCACTGCAACTGCGCGGGTCAATTTCAATACTGATTTCAGCATCATTGTTAATGGTAAAGTATTTGTGCAACAGCGCCATCAGTCGGCTTAGTTGCACTTCTGTCAGGAAAGTGGGTGTACCGCCGCCCAAATGCAACTGAGTAATGCGTTTGTCGCTCAGCAGTGGCGCATACAGCGCCATCTCTTCTGCCAGCGCATCAAGATAGGTGTCCGCTTTATGCTGATGTCGGGTGATCACTTTATTACAACCACAGTAGTAACACAGTTTATGGCAGAACGGGATATGCAGATATAAACTCAGTTCAACCGGACTTTGTTGTATTGTCTGAAAGATTTGCTTGCAGTCAAAGTCTTGGCTTAACGCCAATGCAGTGGGGTAAGACGTATACCGTGGGCCATTAATATTGTATTTACTGATGAGCTTCGGGTCCCAGCTAACTGATGTCATAATTACCTCTGTATACCCTTCGTTTTTCAAGATGCACGGTTGTTGCGGCGTTCACTCACCCCAATCACTTTGTACAGCTAAGCTCATGGGGATTCGCTCACTTGCCGCCTACGTGCATCTTGAAATCCATTGGGTATAGATCTATAGCCATTATCAAGGTGTTTGTATCATTTGTTGCTGTGACAGCCATGTCAGGCTGCGAGACATAGCTGCGGGTAAACGTTCCGGGCCGATAGCATCAAGCAGGTTTTTGCAGTACAAGCCGAGCTCAGTATCACCTAACATGTGTAAACGGCGGCGGAAAAAAAGTGTATCCGGGTCGACCTGATTACTTATCATTGCAATAAAATCGGCAAACTCAGCTTTTAACAGTAAATCCTGCTGTGTCGGGTTAAGTTCTATCAGTAATCGGTTGCGATTAAGCCTGATACCAAATTGCAGGCCAATATCAGACACAGCAACAACCACCTGTTTATTGCCCATGAACGCCAACTCGTTTTGCTTAAGTTCGTTATGAAAGAAGCGGTTCAAACTGCACTCTAACATTTTGCCCTGAACACTACCGGGCACATAACGGGTAAGCCGATGCATCATTGTGGGTAGACCCGCTACCAACTTGTGGTTAACTCTTTTAATATCAAACATATATGCGCCTTACGCTTCACTGTGCCTCTATAATAAAACCACAGTAAACACGCGTTGGCTATTCCCTGTCGGAGGTAGCTACGACGCCTAAACCTCAGGTCGAAAAGGTAAAAATGGAGTTGCTTTGCCCAGCTGGAAGCATGCCAGCATTGAAGGCAGCCATAGAACATGGCGCTGATGCCGTATATATCGGCTTAAAAGACGACACGAATGCCCGCCATTTTGCCGGGTTAAATTTTGACGAAGCAAAGTTAAAAGAAGCTGTGCGTTTTGTGCATTTACATGGCAAAAAGTTGCACGTTGCCATTAACACTTTCGCCCATCCGGATAACTATCGCCGCTGGCAACACGCTGTAGAATTAGCAGCTAATGCCGGTGCAGATGTGCTGATCCTCGCGGATATTGCCATGCTTGCCTATGCTGCTGAACGTTTCCCGCATATAGAACGCCACCTGTCTGTACAAGCGTCTGCCACTAATGCCGCTGCAATTAATTTTTACCGTCAGTTTGGTATCAGCCGGGTAGTACTGCCCCGTGTATTATCAATACAACAGGTAAGAGCGCTGGCCAGAAGTTGCGACATTGATTTGGAAGTGTTTGCGTTCGGTAGCCTATGCATCATGGCTGAGGGCCGCTGTTACTTAAGCTCTTATATGACCGGGCAGTCGCCCAACACTGCCGGTGCTTGTTCTCCCGCAGCTTTTGTAAACTGGCAGGATAACGACGGCATACTGGAATCGCGTTTAAACGGCATTCTGATAGACCGTTTCAGCCCGGGTGAGAACGCTGGCTATCCCACCTTATGTAAAGGCCGTTTTAGTGTCGGAGAAGATATTTACCATGCGCTTGAGGAGCCAACCAGTTTAAACACGTTGGATTTATTACCGCAGTTATACGCCGAAGGCATTAGCTCGCTGAAAATTGAAGGCCGCCAGCGCAGCCCGGCTTATGTGGCGCAAATTACCAAAGTATGGCGTGCTGCTATCGATGCAGTGATGACCGCACCAGACCAATTTAGCGTACAGGCGAACTGGCAAAATGTACTTGCCAGTCTTTCTGAAGGCAGCCAGACCACACTGGGTGCTTATCACCGGCAATGGAAGTAACAGCATGAAATTTTCACTTGGCCCTGTGCAGTATTTTTGGCCCAAAGATCAGATGCTGCAATTTTACCGCGAGGTCGCAGATAGCGATTTTGACATAGTTTATCTGGGTGAAACGGTATGCAGCAAACGTCGGGAACTTAAATTTGATGATTATTTCGCAATAGCCAAAACCTTACACGAGGCCGGCAAACAGGTATGTTTATCGTCTATGACCTTGTATGAAGCGCCCGGCGAGCTACGGGAGTTACGTAAGTACATTGATAACGGTGAATTTTTAGTTGAAGCCAACGATGTCGGCGCCATCAGCATGTTGCAGGAAAAAAACCTGCCGTTCGTAGCGGGCGCCGCGATTAATTGTTACAACCAGCATACTTTGCGGAAGCTTATCAGTATGGGGCTTAGCCGCTGGGTTATGCCGGTAGAACTGTCAGGTCAGTGGCTTGCAGAAATACTAAGCCAAAGCGTTATTGCTGATATACGCTGCTGTTTCAATACCGAAGTATTTGCCTTTGGCCACTTGCCGCTGGCCTGGAGCGGACGCTGCTTCACTGCCCGCTCAGAAAATCTCAGTAAGGATCAATGTGAATTATGCTGCATTAATTATCCTGCCGGGCGCGAGGTAAAAAGCCAGGATGGCACAGACGTGTTTGTACTCAACGGTATTCAGACCCAATCAGGCTTTCGATACAGGACAGCAGGGGTGCATGTCGAATGCACCGCAAAATCGCAGAGCCGTTGTAACCACCGCCTCCACGGCCCATCACCTGCTCCGTGATCG
>JBFKFH010000197.1:0-5882 GCA_041618685.1 Rheinheimera sp. | reverse complement strand
GCAGCTGCAGACTGTCTAACGGGTTAGCAGCTGAAAATGCAGTGATGTATTGCTGCAATTGGCCTCGTTGCTCGTCATCGGCCAGTAAGCTTGCCAGGTCCCGTTCCAGTAAACCGGCTTCGTTATACCCCAGATGTTTTTGCCATGCGGGGTTGGCGTAAGTTAATCGCAGGCTGTCTGTACACTCAAAGATACACTCATCAAGTAATTGCAATAGCCGGGTCTGGCGCCGCTGACTGCTAGATAGCCGCTCGACCAGTGCATACTGGATCTGAATTTGTAACTCATCACGCGTTTTCTCCGACACAAGCGGCTCCGTGGGTTTAGGTTCTATTTAACAATTCTGTTGAATGACAAACCGTGGCGTAAAGTGGAAATACTTCCTCACAGTAGAACTGTTGTTCAAACGGTGTTCGACTGGACGTGCAATCATTGAGAATAACGGTGTCAAAGCCTAAATCCACGGCTGAACGGGCAGTGGAGTCGATACAAATTGAGGTTACCGTGCCTGCTAAAACGAGCTCAGTGACACCTGCGGCCTGTAAAATCTCAGCCAGATGGGTATTAGAGAAGGCATTTAAACCACGTTTGCCTGGCACGACTTTAACAAAACTGTCAAATTCAGCCATCTGAGGGATAATCGCCGCGCCAAATGATCCTTCTTTAAACGCCCCGACTTCAGAAATGGCTTTTAAGATGCCAACTGGGTTCTTTAATTCACTGTAGTCATTGGTAAAATGGATCGGAGTGTTAATCACTAAAGCAAAATCTTGGCCCGCTTTGCGCAACAGGTTTAGAGTATTGTTTAAAACGCCGGTCACCTCTGATGACTCTTCAATAACTTTATGCAGAATACCATCGGCAGAAAAATAATCATTTTGATAGCCAATTAACACCAATGCGGTATGGGGAAACTTTTTCATTCTTTACTCCTGATAAGTTGGTTGCAGTGTTTGCATCGGCTTGAGCTGCCACGGCTGCAAAAACCTTTCCAAAATGAGTTTAGTGATCGGTTTTTCCAGATAGTGGGTAATGCCCTTGCGAAACAATATATCTATCTCGTCCGGGTGAGTTATGCCGGTTAGGGCGATCTTCGGAGTATTGCAGTTAACTTGTCCTGCTTTACTTAATTGATGCGCCACATCGCTACCGTTTAATCCGGGCATGCGTTCATCCAGCAGGATGAGATCAAACAGTTGTTGCTGAGCAAGTGACAGGGCCTCATTGCCATTACTGGCAGACGTCACTTTGCAGCCCAATTTTTCCAGCATGACTTGGGTGGCCACTTTACTAGGAATACTGTCGTCAGCAATCAGAACGGTTAGTGCTGCAGATGACGATAAGGTTTGTGTAATCAAGACGATATCCGTATCAAAAAAGGGCCAAAACAAGGCGTTGCTAAGTTCGGGGTTGAGTGTGTCAGCGCTTAAGGTCAATACAGGTATCTGCATGGGTTGCTGGGGCAGTGTGTTCTTAGCCTGGCGACAATTGACAAGCGTCAGTTGCTCCGTGTGTTCACTGCTGCTTGATGTAAAGTTAATGGCTGAGTGCGCGTTAAGTAAACCAATAGCAGCCTTTAAATCTGAATTGCCAGATTGTAGCCGAATTGCTCTGGCAGGATGGGTTACAGGCTGCGAGCATTTGATCTTATCTGGGGTAGTACAAGACACTATTGGTACAACGCTGTCATCGGTAAGTACGTCAAACTGAAGATGATGTTCCTTCAATGACAGTATGATAACAAGATTGTGTTGAGCTGCCTGCACGGCGGGTTTAAGCAGTGCTTGTATTTGCAATTGCAGTTCTGCGGACGGCGCACGGTATTGGATGCGAACAAAGCCGGTTTGATTGATTAGCACTGGCGTGACTGAATCTTTAGTGCCAGCTAACAATTTTGCCAGTACACATTGAATAAACTCCAGCATCTCCAGTGTTTCGATCATATGAATATCAGCTTGAATTAAAGACATATCTCAAGGCTGCAAGTAGCTTGCCAGCTACAGTTTGTAAAAATTATTGATGTATTTCAAAGGTATATAATAATGTGCGGTCGAGAGGGCTGATGATTAGGCAGCAAATATGCATTACGCTTTGCAATTTGCAACGCATAATGCCAGTGACGGGTTGCCGCGCTGAGTCATTTGGTTCGCTTTACCGACGCAATTCTGTCAGCTTGTTTTATTCGTGCAGTAATTAACAGACGTTAATCGAACTCTTGCGTAATAAAAGAGAGATATTGTTGCTCGGTCTTTGTTATTAATCCCAGTAATTTCTCTGCGTCCTGAATCAGGTCGGGCAGGGTGAAAGCCAAAGAACGAGCATTATCTTCCAGTGTTTTGGCGCACAGGTAGAGAGAATTTGCACCAAAGGTGCCAGAACAACTTTTCACTGCATGAGCTTGTTCAGCGAGTTCGGCTAAATCAGAGTTGATCAGTGCTTCGGTTAATAATGCCTGTCTCTTTCTTAATTCTTCGCAAAAAGCGGTTAGCATTAACGGCATGCATTCGCGGGACGTTTCTGCAATAAGCTGCATGATGATGTTTTTATCCAGTATCGGAGAGTCTGTATGCATGGGCAGTTACCTCTTGGGACAGCGGTATCGGGGAACAATCAGAGTCATCATGGCTTTATTACCTTACTTTGCTGTTTTAGCTGTCAGTAACTGTTCAATGGTGCTTATCAGTTGGTTAATTTGAAAGGGTTTGCTAATAAAGGCATTAATTCCTGCGGCAATATAACGCTCGATTTCTCCACTTTCGGCGTTTGCGGTAAGTGCCACTATCGGAATACTAGCGTTCTTTCCCTGTTTTTTTCGAATTGCTAACGTGGTATCCAGCCCGTTTAATCTGGGCATGCGCATATCCATTAATATCAGATCGAAGTTGCTCAAAGCAAGCTTCTCCAGTGCGTCAACGCCATCACAGGCTTCGGTGACAGTAAAGCCATGATTTTCTAACATGGTTCTTGCCAACAGACGATTAACGTCAATGTCTTCGACCAATAACAGCTTGGCATTCAATTCAGTAGGGGCTTGGCTCACGGCACGTCGTTGGATTATTGGTTTATTATGCAGACTATTGATTAACTTAGTTGATGTTAGCGGCAGGGACAGTGTTTGGCTTGGCGCTTTTATATGCTCCGGGATAGTTACGTTGTTACCTATCATAATAAGGCGGGCAGGGGGCGTGGCAAATACCAGTGATTCCAGATGCGCGGTACTGGCGTCGAACAAGCAATAGCAGGGCTCAGTTAGTAAGCCTGCCAATTGCTGAAGTGTCGTCAAATTGTCAGCGCAGTGTAGCCGCTTTTCAGGCAGTTCAAAGGCTGCCAGGCTGTCGGTTATAAACCTCAGTAGCGCTGGGTTTTCACTGAATACCAGCACCGGGTGAGCGAGGTTGCTTAACTTTGGCAAACTGGAAGCAGAGGTTACTGTTGCTGGTAAGCAAATGCGAAAATGGCTGCCTTCTCCAAGCTCACTGGTGAGCTGCAGTTGACCTGACATCAGGCGTGTGAGCTTCTTGGCAATCGCTAACCCCAGGCCGGTACCGCCAAAGCTGGTATCGCGAATTGCGTCAACCTGTTCAAACTCAGCAAAAATTTGTGTCTGATGTGCGGGGTCGATGCCAATACCTGTATCGATAACATCGATGATTAATTGACCTTGCGCGCTGGAATTAAAGTTTTCCGCCGGATGCCAAT
Organism: Rheinheimera sp.; assembly: GCA_041618685.1. GTDB lineage: Bacteria > Pseudomonadota > Gammaproteobacteria > Enterobacterales > Alteromonadaceae > Alishewanella. The sequence continues at coordinate 2,183 of JBFKFH010000197.1, read as the reverse complement.
CAAGTAATAGTTGTATCATGCCTTTTTTTGTAAACTTCACAGCATTATCCAGCAGAATAGTTATTACTTGCTGCAACTTGAGGGCGTCAATATTGAGCCAATCAGGTACTGAAGGTGCTGTAAAATTGGTTAAGTCGACTCCTGATGTCAGCTTGCTGTTGGTAACCAGCATTACGTTGTTAACCAAATTTAAGATGTCAGTGTCCTCGTTATTTATTTCAACATGACCTGCTTCAATTTTGGAGAAATCCAGTACTTGGTTAATGATAGAAAGCATTGTGTGACCAGAGGACTTGGCTATTTCACAATAATAGTGTTGTGTTTCGGTGTTTAGTTGCTGTTGTAATAATGTCATCGCACCGAGAAGGGCGTTTAAAGGGGTGCGTATCTCATGGCTCATGTGGGATAAAAAACGTGATTTTGCCAGCGAGGCGGCCTCTGCTTTGGTTTTTTGTTCAATCAGTGCTGATTCAGTACGCTTGCGTTCACTGATATCGCGTAAGAATGCTGTAACCAAAGGCTCATTTGGTAAGTTTATCGGCACTAATCCTAATTCAACTGGCAGCGTATGCCCATCCCGATGCAGTGCCTCTACCTGGACCAAACGGCCTAGCAACGGGCCCTCCCCAGTTGCACGATAGTGTGCCATGCCGCGATGGTGCCCGTCTCGCATAGCAGCGGGAATCAAAATGTCAGCCATGCGTTTTCCCAGCACTTCCTCGCGGCGCCAGCCAAACATAGCTTCGCCCGCGGCACTAAATTCGACTATTTCGTCGTTCATATTGATCGTCACCAGAGTGTCGAGGCAAGCATCGACAATGGCTGATTTGATTTGTTCTGCATGTTCATTAGCATCTGAACTGGTGTGCTGGGGAGCATGCTCCAACATTACAATAAAGCCAGCTGGTTCGCTTTCACTTACGGGAAGCATTGAGGTCCGCACGGTAAGCTTTTCGCCGTGGTCGATGTTGAACTTTAATAATACAGCAGGCGCTTGTGTATCCGACGCTGACGAAATAATACGCTTGCAAATAATCGTACTGTCATTGCTCAGCAGACTATCGATATTAACACCAGCCAAAGCTTCACAACTGGCATGTAATAGCGTGGCTGCACTTTGATTTGCTAGGCAAATGACGCCTTGGTCATCGATCAGTAAGATACTGCTAGGGGCATTATTAACAAAATTTTTCAACCAAGATGAGAAATGGCCAGTCAAAGCGGGTTTGTGCATATAAATCGCTCCTTAGTGCAGCAATTACTGATATCGGATTCAGTCAAGGCGCATTAACATAGGTAGAGAAACTCTCCACTGTCTATTAGTGCAAACCATTGCAAATCTCATTCCATTTCTGCATGGCGCCTTGTAGCGTCGGCTTGGTGTATTTAACACTGCCTGCCCGCCAGAAAATGCCAAAATCATTTGCACAATAGCTCGCAAATTGCGAAAGGAACAGGATTCACCATCGTAATAGCCACATATAGCAGGGTTTATCGCGACAAAGATTTTTGGAACGGCTTTTGCAGCACCTCACAATAGACTCAAGCTGTTGGAGGATCTCATGGTGATTAACAGTGAAACAACAATAGCCAGCGCCAAATCTGAAAAAGCCGCACCCAAAATGGATGCAGATAGGGTGGTCAGCTGCATTCTGGTGGTCGATGATTCCGCTGCGGAGCGGATGCGGATTGCGATGATGCTTAATAAGCAAGGGCATAAAGTGGTACAGGCCTGCGATGGTAAAGATGCGTTAGACAAGTTGAAGCAACATTCGGTCGCTTTAATCGTTACCGACTGGAGCATGCCACAGATGGATGGTTTGACATTATGTCAAACAGTTAAAACCAGTATGGCTATTCCACCCCATGTGATGGTGTTGACCGGACGCACCTCAAAATGTGAGCTGGTTGCCGCAATGGAGAATGGTGCGGATGATTATTTGTGTAAACCATTTAACAGCGAGGAGCTGAGGGTGCGTGTATTGGCAGCGTTGAGGCTGCACAAGATGCGACAGGTACTGACGCAGCAAAATAGTGAGTTGGAGCAAGCGCTGGCGCGCGAAACCCAGCCTGACGCCATAATGTTACAGCATTTGTCAGCTGCAGCGAAATTACAGCGTGCTGCGTTACCAGCAAGAGATTCCACCGTCAATCACATAGCGGTCGCCCATTATTTAAAACCG
>JBFKFH010000196.1:0-5913 GCA_041618685.1 Rheinheimera sp. | reverse complement strand
TGGTCATAACCATGCTCCAGCAACAACCTGCCATGTGGTTTCAGAAAACCAGCAGCGTGGCTGACAATATGAGCAATATCTGCCAGCCCGTTATCGTTAGCTATCAGCGCGCTTAACGGCTCATACTGCAATGTCGCTAAGTGCGGATCTTGTGGGTCAATATAAGGCGGATTGCTAACGATAAGGTCAAAACGCTCTGTGGTAAAACTGCTAAACCAATTGCTTTGCACGACATGGCAGTTTTGAATACCCAGTGCCTCACAGTTTGTTTTTGCCAACGTAACGGCTTCAGCAATAACGTCCGCCGCAGTCAGCTGCCACTGTGGCCGGTTCTGCGCCAGCGCCAGCGCAATTGCGCCGGTACCGGTGCCCAGGTCTAACACCTGTGCCTGTTCGGGTATCGGCAAATCCAGCGCACGCTCAACCAGCACTTCTGTATCAGGCCGCGGGATCAGGGTTGACGGCGAAACCTGCAACGTCAGCCCGAAAAAATGCCAATGGCCAAACAGATACGCCAATGGCTGGCCCTGCAAACGCTGTGTGGTCAGTGCCGTCAGTTGCGCTAGTTCTGCCGCCGTCAGTAGCCGCTCCGGATAGCTGTAAAGATAGCTATTGCTGACCTTCAGCACATGACACAAACACAGCCTGGCTTCGATATCCGGTGTCTGGCTTACCTGACTTAACTGCTGCTGATGCAGCCGCAGCCAGTGGGCCAGTGTTAACGCATCACCATCAGCCGGCCTGGTAGCCACTTAACGGTTCTCATCGGCCAGTGCCGCTAATAAATCCGCCTGATGCTCGTGCTTCAGTGGCTCCAATACCTGATCTAAATCGCCTTCCATAACTTCATTTAAGCGATAGATGGTTAAATTGATCCGGTGATCCGTTAAGCGCCCCTGTGGGAAATTATAGGTGCGGATCCGCTCAGAACGATCACCGCTGCCGACTAATGAACGCCGGGTAGATTCCTCAACCAATCGGCGTTTTTCATCTTCTGCTGCCTGAATCCGGGATTGCAGCACGCTCATAGCGCGGGCCCGGTTTTTATGTTGCGAGCGCTCATCCTGGCACTCCACCACGATACCGGTGGGTAAGTGGGTAATACGTATCGCTGAGTCGGTCCGGTTAACGTGCTGACCACCGGCGCCCGATGCACGGTAGGTGTCCACTTTCAGATCCGCCGGATTAATTTCAATCGCTTCACTTTCGGGGATTTCCGGCATAATAGCCACGGTACAGGCAGATGTATGCACCCGCCCCTGCGATTCAGTAGCAGGAACCCGCTGCACCCGATGTCCACCAGATTCAAATTTCAACGTGCCGTAGGCACCTTCTCCCTGCACACTGGCAATGATTTCTTTATAGCCACCATGTTCACCATCACTGGCACTGATGACTTCCAGTTTCCAGCGGCGCTTTTCCGCAAACCGGCTGTACATACGAAACACGTCACCGGCAAATATTGCCGCCTCATCGCCGCCGGCTCCGGCGCGAATTTCTATAAAGCAGCTGTTGTTGTCATTCGGGTCCTTGGGTAACAACAGAATTTGCAATTCCTGATCCAGCTGTTCAATACGTTCTTTGGCGGCCTTGTATTCTTCCTGCGCCATTTCCCGCATGTCCGGATCGCTGTCTTTTTGCATTTCTTCAGCTGAAACTAAATCCTGCTGTGCCTGCTGATAGTCGGCAAAGGCCTTGCTGATCCCCTCCAGCTGGCTGTACTCTTTGGACAGTTCGCGAAACCGGCTTTGCTCACTAATTACACCAGCATCACTTAACAATGCCTGTACTTCTTCATAACGCTCAGACAGGCCTTCCAGCTTGCGATATACCGATTCTTTCATGGTGTTTTATATGCTCAATTACAGATCTAACAACGTGTTGATCATGGTTTGTTTGTTCAGTTCTTCATCCTGGCCTAACTGGCGGATGGCTTTGGTCGGGCTGTGCATCAGCCGGTTTGTTAACTTGACAGACAGTTCTGCCATTACCTTCTCTGCATCCTGACCGGCCGACAGCTGATTTACCGCCTTAGCCAATAACTCCGCCCGCACCTCTTCACAGCGCTGCCGGTAATCCCGCACCCAGTCTACACTGCCTTGCAGTGTAAGCCACTGCGCAAATTCAGCGACCCCAAGCCGGATCATTTGCCGCGCCTGTTCAGCGGCCTGCTGCCGGTTGTTCAGATTTTGTGTCACTATCGATTGCAAATCATCTACGGTATACAGATAAGCATCTTCCAGTTCTGCCACCTGCTGCTCGACATCTCGCGGCACGGCCAGATCAACCAGAAACATCGGTTTATGTTTACGCTGTTTCAGCGCCTGCTCTACCATGCCTTTGCCCACTATCGGCAAGGTACTGGCGGTAGAGGTAATCACAATGTCGGCATCCGCCAGCTGCGCAGGTACCTGAGCCAGTGTTATCGCGCCTGCATTAAATTGCCCTGCCAGCTGCACGGCCCGCTCGTAAGTGCGGTTGGCTACCGTCAGCGTGCCGGCGCCTTGCTCTTGCAGATGTTTTGCAACTAACTCTATGGTTTCACCTGCACCAATCAGCAGCACCCGTACTTTGGCCAGATTACCGAATATTTGCTTTGCCAGGCTGACGGCGGCAAACGCCACCGAAACCGCGTTGGCGCCAATATCGGTGTCAGTACGAACCTGTTTCGCCACGGCAAAAGTTTTTTGGAATAAACGTTCAAATTGCGGATTAACCGTGCCGGCATTGCGTGCCTGATTATACGCCTGTTTAACCTGCCCCAGTATTTGTGGCTCGCCCAGCACCAACGAATCCAGGCCGGAAGCTACCTGCATTAAATGTTCTGCCGCCGCATTATCCTGATGTAAATACAAATGCGGCTGTAATTCGCCACCATTCACGGCATGAAATTGTGCCAGCCAGGCAATTACCTGTTCCGCTTGGGTCACACTGCCGTTAAAATACAACTCGGTGCGGTTACAGGTAGATAAAATTACCGCATCGGAGATACTGGTTAGGTTAGTCAGTTCGCGCAGGGCCTGTGGCACTTGCTCAGGCGCAAAAGCAACTTGTTCGCGCAGGGCCACGGGTGCCGTTTTATGATTAATGCCGAGTGCGAAAATGGCTATCACCTGTATCATCAGAATTGTCAGGGGGCGAATTGTACGAAAAAGCCCTAACTAAGAAAAGCACAGTGAAGGACTTTAGTGTGGTCTATCCGTTTTCGCGTCTGTTGTTTGTCAGTATTATCATGTTCTGGTTAAGCGCGTGCAGTAGCCTGCAGCGGCAAACATCAGCTGAGCGTCCGCTTGACGTATCTGCCCGCGAGCAGCAAATACTGGCAATGGACCAGTTTACCTTGCAGGCCAGTGTGGGTATAAAAACACCCGACGACTCCATCAGTGCCAACCTGCATTGGCAACAATATGATGCCAGGCAATTCGACGCCCGCCTGAGCAACTTTCTTGGTATTAGCTTATTTGAGTTAACGCAGAATAACACCGGCAGTGAAATTCTGCTAAAAGGCGAAACCTACCGTGCGGTAGATACCAGCAGCCTGCTATTGCAGCTGTCTGGCTGGTCTATGCCACTGCAGGATATGCCGGTTTGGCTGCGTGGCCTGCCTGGCAGCAAGGCGCGCAATATCGTACGCGACGAATTTGGCCGGGTGACAGCTTTTAACCTGACTGACAGCACCGGTATTGTCTGGCAACTGCAGTATCAAAGCTTTTTTCCCGACAGCCTGGCATTACCCAAACGCATGTTGCTTACCAGCAGCGACAGCCAGATTAAAATTGTGATGCGGAGCTGGCAATGACAACACTTACTTTACCGGCCGTAGCAAAACTGAATTTATTTTTGCATATTACCGGCCGGCGTGAAGACGGTTACCACAATTTGCAAACATTGTTTCAATTACTCGATGTTGGCGATGAACTGCGCTTTACGCCGCGTAGCGACAGTAAAATAGTACTGGACTGCAGCGACGCGGCGTTAATTAATGAGCAAAACCTGGTGCTACGCGCCGCGCGCCTGCTGCAGCAGTTTAGCCAGTGTGAAACAGGCTGTGATATATACTTACTTAAGCGGCTGCCAATGGGGGGTGGTTTAGGCGGAGGCTCTTCAGATGCCGCCACCACCTTATTGGGTTTGAATAAGCTGTGGCAACTAAATTTATCTGTCGATACGCTGGCACAGCTGGCATTGACACTGGGGGCTGATGTACCGCTGTTTGTGCGCGGCCACACTGCCTTTGCCGAAGGTGTCGGTGAAAAATTGCAACCGCTGACGTTGCCGGAAAAATATTATCTGGTGGTAACCCCCGAGTGCCATGTCAGCACGGCAGAAATATTTCAACATCCTGATTTAATTAGAAATACACCTATAATCAGCCAGAGCGACGTGCTTAGCTGTAACTGGCGCAATGACTGTCAACCATTGGTCGAACAGCTCTACCCCATTGTTGCAATAACCTTACAGTGGTTGGTAGAATACGCGCCGTGTCAAATGACGGGTACTGGCGCCAGTGTGTTCGCCGCATTCCCGAACCAGACCAGTGCTCAGCATGCCCTTGCACAATTACCGCCTAACTGTCGCGGTTTTATTGCACAAGGGGTCAACCAGTCGCCCGTATGGGCGGCGTTGGCAGATACCGAATAAGTAACTGCAGCGTTGTTTAAACGCTGTTTATTGATAAACCGGACTCACCACTGCCCTGAGGATCCTACCGTGCCTGACATGAAGGTTTTCGCTGGTAACGCCATACCAGAACTCGCAAGTAAAATCGCCAGCCGCCTGTATATTAAACTTGGAGATGCCGAAGTCGGCCGTTTCAGTGATGGGGAAGTTAGTGTCCAAATCAATGAAAACGTGCGTGGTTCTGATGTATTCATTATTCAGTCTACCTGCGCCCCAACCAACGATAACCTGATGGAACTTATCGTTATGGTAGATGCGTTGCGTCGGGCTTCTGCCGGCCGTATTACTGCTGTAATGCCCTACTTTGGCTACGCCCGCCAGGACCGCCGTGTTCGCTCCGCCCGGGTGCCTATTACTGCGAAAGTAGTTGCTGACTTCTTGTCCAGCGTTGGCGTAGATCGGGTATTAACCGTCGATTTGCACGCTGAACAAATTCAGGGTTTCTTCGATGTGCCAGTAGATAACGTTTTTGCCAGCCCGGTCTTGCTGGACGATATGCGCAAAAAAGGTTTTGTCTCACCTGTTGTGGTATCACCTGATATCGGCGGTGTAGTGCGTGCCCGCGCTATCGCTAAATTACTGAATGATGCCGATTTAGCCATTATCGACAAACGCCGGCCAAAAGCTAACGTTGCCCAGGTAATGCATATTATCGGTGACGTAAGAGACCGCGATTGTATTATCGTTGACGACATGATCGACACCGGCGGCACTCTATGTAAAGCCGCTGAGGCGTTAAAAGAGCAAGGTGCAAAACGCGTATTTGCTTATGCCACACATCCGGTATTCTCAGGCGGTGCGGCGCAAAATATCGCAAACTCGGTGATTGATGAGCTAATTGTTACCGACACCATTCCGCTGACTGCAGAAATGAAAGCTGTTGCCAAAGTGCGCCAGTTAACCCTGAGCGAAATGCTGGCGGAATGTATTCGCCGTATCAGCAACGAAGAGTCAATTTCGTCAATGTTTGACTAAAGAGCCCGCTCACTGAGCTTGCAATAGTCTTACAATAATAAAGGCGCCTGATGGCGCCTTTATTGACTGTGCTATATCAGACTAACGCTGGAAACGGTTAAATTCCTGCTCGGCCTGTTCACGTGACATACCATAACGTTCCTGCATTTTACCGCAGAACTTTTCAGCCCGGCCGTTCACTTCCTGCAGGTCGTCATCTGTCAGCTTGCCCCACTTTTCCTTTATGGAGCCAGTCATTTGTTTCCATTTACCTTCTGC